>DATCXH010001020.1:0-7962 GCA_036565925.1 Vicinamibacterales bacterium | reverse complement strand
CGTCGCAGCGGAAGTGCCGCCACCACCGCCGCCCCCGCCTCCACCACCTGAAGGTGCCGTTGGACTGTCGCTGCCGCCGCACGCTGACGCGAGCAGCGCGAGCGCGACGATCGAAAACGCCGCTGCGAATCGCTGTGTGGTCATTAGAAGAACTTCCTCGAGATGTTGAAACCAAGATACCAGTCCTCGCTGCCGGTGCCGCCGCGCGCGAGCTGGCCCATCGTGGTGCCAAAGCCATTGGAGAAATTCAGCTGGAACACGTGCCCGCCGGCGCGCTTCTCGATGCCGAACGTGCCGTGATTCACGCCCGGCTCGTAGCCAACCCGCGGGATGAACTCACCGACGAGATACACCGTTGGCCGGATGCGAAGTCGCGCGCCGAGGCCGAGGATGAACGTGTCGTTGTCGTCGGTCAGTTCGCTGGGCAGCGGGTTGGAGTTGTTCACCCACATCGGCTCGACGTAGATCGCGCCGTAGCCACCGAGCTCACGTGAGACGACCACGCCGAGTGCGGGCGTGTAGCTGTCCCTGAAATTATTGGTCCCGTCGATGCTGAAGTACGCGTCGAGGCCGATGACACCGTTGTTCTTCTCCTGCAGCACGCTGTACTGACTGAAGAGCTCGATCGTCTTGTTGCTTGTACGATTGATGCCGATCTGACCGCCCCGAATGATCCCGAAGCGGTACTCGAGGCCGATCTGAGCGCCCGAATCGAGGCCGAACAAATCGTTCGCCAGGTCGCCGAAGTCGCCTGCGCCAAGCGGTCGGCCGAACCGGTGCGTGACGCGGAACGCACTCTTGAACCGCGGAACACGCAGTGTCGTTGGCAGATTGACGACGGTGAAGTCCGGCTGATTGCGATTCGGATCGCGATCCGGATCATCTTCGGCGGCCGTTGCCGGCGCAGGTTTCGTCTGCGCTCCAGCGTTGTAGGGCCACATCACGGCAATCAGGCTGACAGCGACAAACAGTCTCGACCACTTCATCTCAGTACGCTCCTAGTCGTTGCGGGCGCCAAGCTCGATCCAGCGCTTGATCACCAGTATCTGTCCATCGGTCAGGTACGGGGGACCAATCTGTGGCATCCGTACGCCGACGATGCCCGGACTGCCTTCGAGTTTGTGAATTAGATAGCTGTTCTCGGGATCGCCGGCGATGACCCGAATGGCGCCCGGCTTACCGCGGCTCCCGACGCCAACGAGATTCGCATACGCAACGGCCGGCGAGAGATCGAGCCCGTTGAACAACCGCCCAATTGCATTGTGGCACTGCGTGCAGGCGGCGCGACCCGATGAATCGCTGTTGTTGAAGATCTCCGTCTGAATGCTTGAAAACGTCGGAACCAGGTTGGGCGTTGGTCCGGTGATGTCGGTCAGCGACTCATCGCACGCGGCGCTGCCAATGCTCAGGGCGAGCAATGCTGCGCCCACCATGTACCGATACAGGTGCATCTCACCTCCTAGGGTGCTTGACTGTCTCGTGCTTTCACGACGAGCGCGCCTTTCATGTCGTCATGACCGTTCCCGCAGTACTCCGAGCAGACGATGGGGAAGCGTCCTGCCTCTGTGGCGGTGAATTCGATCATCACGGGATCTCCGCCACGGGGGATCTCTTTCTTGACCTTGAACTTCTTGATCTCCACGCCGTGCACGCCGTCGGCCGAACGTACGGCGAGCGTCACCTTCTCGCCGACGGTCACTTCAACTTCGGCGGGCTCAAACGCGAATCGCTTGGCGACGACCTCGATGACACGCGGTTCCTGGGAGGGTGAGGGGCTGTCCTGTGTGCCTTGCCCCAAGCCCGCCGGACTGGTACTGGCGAGCAAGACGGCGGTCAGGACAAGGTATGCGAAGTGTCGTGGGTTCATGGTGGCGGATTGATCCGTGCGAGTGTAGGCAAGGGTGATGCCCGGCCCTTTCCCACAGAAACCCTCGGAATGGCGGGACTTTTTGCGCCGCCTCCCTCCTGCGATTACCAGCCTGGTAATCCGCGACGGGAGTCGAAACCTCATGCGGTGTCGTCAATCAATGCGGTACTTCGCCAGGTAGTAGCTCAGAGCGCGCTGGCTGATTCCCATCAGCTCGGCCGCATCCTTCTTGACGCCGTTGGCTTGTTCGAGGGCGCGTCGAATGGTCTCGCGTTCGACCCATTCGAGGTTCTGATGGAGTCGTGTCGAGGGCAGGCCCGATGACGGCGCCGATGTCGCGCCGAGCAGCGAGATCGATTGCTCCGTGAGCACGTGGCCGGTGGCGAGCACCACCGCCCGTTCGATGGTGTTTTCCAGTTCGCGGACGTTGCCTGGCCAGTCGTAGCGGCCCAGCGCGTCGACGACACCGGCGTCCACGCCATCGATCCGTTTGCCCGATCGCTGCCGGTGCTTCTCGACGAAATGCTCGATCAGCGTCGGGATGTCGTCGCGGCGCTCGCGCAACGGCGGGATTTCGATCGGAATGACGTTGAGCCGGTAATACAGATCCTCCTGGAACCGGCCGTCGCTCACCATCTGTTTCAGATCGCGGTTGGTTGCCGCGACGACCCGCACGTCCACGCGCTGCGTGCGTTCGGCGCCGAGCGGCTCGAACTCGCGTTCCTGCAGTACGCGCAGCAGCTTCGCCTGCACGGCGGTGCTCATCGTCCCGATCTCGTCGAGGAAGATCGAGCCGCCGTCAGCCAACGCGAACTTGCCGCGCTTGGTCATCGTCGCGCCGGTAAACGCGCCGCGGACGTGGCCAAAGAGTTCCGACTCGAGCAGCGTGTCCGGGATCGCCGCGCAGTTCACCTTGATCAGCGGCATCTCGCGCTGCGCACTGCGGTGATGAATGAGCCGCGCCACCATCTCCTTGCCGGTCCCGGTTTCTCCAGTGATGAGCACCGTGCTCTTGGTGGAGGCAACACGCTCCGCGCGATTGATGACGTCCTGCATCGCCCGGCTGCGGCCGACGATGCCGTAGTGATTGAACTCGGCGTCGCGCTCGCTGAGCAGGTATTGCTTTTCCGTCTGCAGTCGCTGGCTTCGTACGGCACGCCGCGCCAGCACCAGGAGCTCGTCCACCTCGAACGGTTTTTCGAGAAAGTCCTCGACGCCCAGCTTGAATGCTTCACGCACGATCTGTGTCGAGCCGTGCGCGGTCATCATGACGATCTGCGGACGCTCAGATTCCGGCACTGAGGCGGAGACCTCGCGGATCAACTCGAGGCCAGTCATGCCGGGCATCAGGTTGTCGACGACGAACAGATCGAACGATCGCTCGCCAAGCTGGCGTTGTGCCTCACGCGCGCTCGACGCCTCGACGACTTCGTGCCCTTCATCGCGCAACGCGCGCCCCAGCCGCTTGAGGATCTTTTCCTCGTCATCGGCGAGCAGGATCGATCCCCGGACGCTCATGCGAGGGCCTCCGCGTCCAACGGCAGATCGAGCGTGATCGTCGTGCCTGAACCAAGTGTGCTGGCGACGGCGATCGAGCCGCCGAGTCCTTCGATGATGGTCTTGGCGATTGGCAAACCCAGTCCAGTGCCTTTCCGTCGCGTCGTGAAGTACGGATCGAAGATGTGGCTCATGTCGTCGGCGCTGATGCCGGCGCCAAAGTCCTGCACGGTGACGAGCACCCGGCCTGCGGTGTAGCGCGTCTTGACGATAACACCAGGCCGGTTCGCGACGGCGACGGTGCCAGGCGGGTCTAAAGACCCGCCTCTACGATCGTCCATTGACGATCCGCCTCTACGGGTGCCCGCGCCCTGCACCGCGTGACGCGCGTTCGTGAGGATGTTGATCAGCGCCGTGCGCATGCGCTCGGCATCGGTCACCGCCATCGGCATCGCCGGATCGAGCTCGAGTTGCACTTCATCGCTGTCGTGCCCGGCCCAGGCAGCGGACGCCGACGCGCGGCAGACGTCATTCAGATTCGCCGGCGCAAGATCGAAGCGAATCGGCTTGGCGAAATCGAGCACGTCGGAGACGAGGTTGTTCAGGCGCGTGGTTTCTTCATCGATGTCGGCTGCCGCTTCGAGACGATCGGCGGCACTCACGTGATCGCGGCGCAGCGAGGTCAGTGTGGCACGGATGATCATCAACGGATTGCGGATCTCGTGAGCGATCACGGTTGACAGGCGGCCGAGGGAGGACAGCCGTTCTTTCTGCGCCGCCTCTTTCTGGAATCGTGCGATCGACTCCGTCAATGTGTTGAACGCCGACGCCAGCAACCGCGCATCCTCGTCGTCCCAGGCGCGGCTCCGCACCGGGACTCTCAGCGTGAGGTCGCCGGTGGCGGCAACGTCGCCCATCGCGCCCGTGACCGCGCCCAGCGGAAGTGTGACGGTGCGAGCCACGAAGTAGCTCAGAAGCGTCGCGAGAAGAATCGTGATGATCAACGCGCCTGCGAGGCCGAGCCGGAGCGAGTTGAGCACCGACAGACGCTCGGTGCGTGATTGCAGCACGAGCATCACCGGAACCTGGCTGCCCGGGGCGGCTGTTCGTCCGTTATGGGGCATCGGCTGCGAGAGATAGAGATAGTCCTGATCGCCAATCGTGAGCGGAGTTTTTCCTGGCGCGTTGAGCACGCTGGCCAACGTGTCGCGCGCCTCACGCGGAAGCGACGAGGCGAGAATCTTTCCTTGCGAGGCGAACGCGATCTCGGTGCCGGTCAACTCCTTGAAGCGCGCGGCGAGCCGGTCGTCCATGAAGAACCCGACAGTGAGGCGACCAAAGATGAGCGGCGGGTCGCCGTCCAGGGTGGCGACCGGAACGCTGATCGCTTCGAGGAGGCCGCGTGCGCGGGGTACGAACGTGGAGATTTCCTCGAGCGGCTTCGTGGGGTCGCCCAGTCGCAGGATCGGCTCGGCGTCGCCACCGGACACTGCGAGCAGATCGCCGCGAGGATCGGTCACGAGAAGAAGATCAGCCGCGATCGTTTCGCGATATTCATCGGCCAGACGCAACACCGTCGACTTGGCCATGGCGAGCTCTTCTGCCGTCTTCGCCTCGGCGGGCGTGCTCATCGCCGCCCTCAGCTTGGGAGTGTCGGCTACCAGTCTTGCGATGGTCCGGAACGTGTCGGTGAGATTTTCGCGGCGGAGGTCGACGAGGGTCGCGGCCTCGCTGAGACTGCGCCGCAGATCAGCTTCGGCTTCAGACGAGACTCGTGCGTTGACGAAATAAAATGCGAGCCCGAGCGACACGATCGCCAGCAGTGTCGAGGCGATGAAGATCCGATTCGTGAGCGACGAGGCTATGCGAATCACACGCGCATCAGTCCGAAGACATCCGAAGGACGATGACCAGTGTGCCGGTCTCGAGGCGTTGTAAGGTCTCGTCGGGGTACGGCGCGATCAGCGTCCAGGACTCGAGCTCTCCCTGGTTTAGACGCGGCCCGCGGGCCACTTGCGCGCGCCGGCTTCGATACAGGCCAGCCACTTTCCAGCGATTGTAGCTGCCGCTCAACCCGAACGCGTCGTAGGGAATCATGGCCTGCGGCGTCCAGGCGCCCGGTGGATGAAGGACAGCGGGGTCGGCGGTGAGCTGCTTGAGGGTCGCCTCGAGCCCCAGCGGGGAGACGTAGGCGCGGTAAGCGGCGTGCCGCGCCTGAGGCGCGAATAAATTCACGTACGCCGGCGCTTCTCGCCAGCCGGTCCTGAGCGCGGTCGACAGTTGGGCCTGCGCCGCGGAACGCAGAAGCGTGCAGGCCACCACGGCCAGGGCGACCAGGGCCACCTTCGCGCTCTGCGCTTCGGTGCCCGGGGCACGAGTTATACTCCTGGGTTGCAAGCTACCTTTCGAGCCCCTTTCGAGGACATTTCGCGTGGCGTACATCATCACAGAACCGTGCATCGGCACGAAGGACACCGCATGCGTTGACGTTTGTCCTGTCGACTGTATCCATCCCCGCAAGGACGAGCCGGAGTTTCAGTCCGCAGACATGCTATATATTCACCCCGACGAGTGCATCGACTGCGGTGCCTGTGTACCGGCGTGTCCGGTGGAGGCCATCTTTGCGCTCGACGAAACACCGGAGAAGTGGAAGCACTTCATTCCGGTGAACGCACAGTTCTTTCAGAAATAGGGCGCTGTCAAAAATAGGACGGCGTGGGTTGCGGGGCCCACGTTCCAGTAAGGTGGGACCATGCGGACGTTGCGCCGGGCACCGGGTCAGACTCGATTGTCGCGCTTTCGCGCGCGCGTCATCGCACTCGCACTTCTGCTCGGAGGATCGCTGGCCGTTCGCGGCGCCGCCGACACCGACGCCGATCTGCAACTGCAGCTTGCCACGCTGCTGTTCGACGAAACGCGGTACCAGGAAGCGCTGCAGGCCTTCGATCAGGCGGCGCAAAGTACCAACGCCCAACTGGCCATTCGCGCGCGTAAGGGCACTGTTCGCACATCGCTGAAGGTCGCCGAATTCGGACGCGCCAGAAGCGAAGCCGAAATACTCAAGTCGCTCGCGCCGAGTGATCCCGAAGCCATCGCTCTATACGGCGATGCGTTGTGGTCGGCCGGACTCTTCGACGAGGCCGATCGCGCCTACCGCGATTCGCTGGCACTGTCCCCCGATTCCTCTCGGGCGCGCTTCGGTGTCGCGCGTTCACTCGCGGCAACCAGCCGTCTCAGCGAAGCCCTCGACATGACGCTCGCCGCCTCGGCCACGGCACCGCGCGACGGTGACATTCACGCCCTGGCCGGTGACATTTACGAGCGCACGCATCAGTTCGCGCAGGCTGCCAACTCCTATCGCAACTACATCAATCTGCTTCCGAATAAAGATCGCAGCGAGAAAGCCGCATGGGCGCGCGCTCAGGTCGAGTTCCTCGATGCCTTCGGCGACAGCCAGCCGGTAGACATCGACGAGCAGGACCTGAACATGCTCCACACGATTCCGTTCACGCTGAAGCAGGACAAGATCGTGGTCCAGGCGAAGGTGAACGGCGGCCGGTTTCAGGACTTCATCCTCGACACCGGGTCGGAGGAAACCGTCATCTCCCGTGAGACGGCTCAACGCGAGCGCATTCGTCCGATCACTTACACGCTCAGCGCCGGCGTCGGCGAAGTGGGACTGCGTGGTCTGCAGCTGGCAAAACTCAAGGAGCTCGAGGTCGGCACGCTGCAGATTCGCAACCTGCCAATCCTGATCAAGAACCCTGCACTGCGGGGCATCCCGAAGCGAGAAGGTGAATCGTTCTCGCCGCTGTCTATCGGCATGTCGATGATGATCGACTATCAGAAGCGGCTGCTGACGATTGGTCGCAAGCTCCCGGCGGTCGACGCCGACATCAAGCTCCCGATGCGCGTCCATCGTCTGGCGATGGTGCGCGGGCTGCTGAACGAGAAGCACCCGACCTACTTCGTCGTCGACACGGGCGGTGAGGTGATCTCGATTAGCTCTGAAATGGCGCAGACGCTGCCAGCCTCACCGTTCCGCCGCATTCCGCTGCGGGTGTGGGGCACGTCGGGCTGGGATCGCGAAGCGTTCCTCATGCCTGGCATGAGTCTCGATTTCGATCGCATCGAGTACCGCAATTTCTCACTGGTCGTCCTCAATCTCCGCGCGCCGAGCCTGCTCCTCGGCTTCCAGCTGGGCGGCATCGTGGGACACAAGTTTCTCGCGCCCTATCGAGTCTCGATGGATCTCGAACAGAGCGAGTTGCGCCTCGAAAAGTTCTGAAGGGTAGGCGAAAGAGTTCTGAGGATAAGCCGGGTCCACAAGTCAGGACCCGGCCTACAACCGTCCGAAATCGCTAATCGACAGACGTAGGGCGGGTCTTGCTCGTTAGGCCCGCCTACTGATCAGAAGTCGTACCCAATCCAGACCGTGAATTTCCCCTTGCGGAACTCGGAACTGCCTCCGAACGCCGCGAACTTCAGATCTTCCCAATCCCTGTTGAACAGCGTCTTCCACGAGTAGTCGAAGTGGATGGGGAAGCCGAGCGCGAACGTCTCGAGCCCGATGCCGTATGACGCGCGTGCATCCACGA
>DATCXH010001006.1:0-2982 GCA_036565925.1 Vicinamibacterales bacterium | reverse complement strand
TCGTGGATTCGGCCGTTCGCCGATAGCCCCTCCGACGTGCAGGTCTTCGGCGACCAATCCGTGAATGCCGGCATCGGTACGCTGCTTCGACCGATCGCGACGCCACTCTCCTTCGGCGGCTTCGATCCCAGAGTGATCGACCCCGTCGTCTCCGCATTCCGCGATCAGGGATTTGCGACGGTCATGGCCGGCTCGGAGCAACTGGCGCTTGCACAAGGACAGTCGGTCGTCTCGAACGGCTCGAGGCTGCCCACGCTCCGACCCGGCGATCCGATCGGCGTCGGGCTCATGAATGGCGACTTCGAAGTGGGCGCCACCGGCACGGTGACAGACGTCGATGGCGATCGCGTTTACGCGTTTGGTCACCCCTTCTATCAGCTCGGCCCGACACAGTTCCCGATGACGCGCGCGCACGTGTTCACCGTGCTGCCGAGTCTTGCGGCGTCGCAGAAGATCGCGAGCACCGGCGAAGTCGTCGGCATCGTGTCGCAGGATCGCGCGACAACGATCGCCGGAACACTCGGACCCGGCCCATCGATGATTCCGGTGACGTTGACGCTGAACTCAGAGCGAGGCACGCGCAAGTCATTCAAGATCGGCATCGTCCGTGACCAGCTGTTTACGCCACTGCTCGCCTACGTCGCCATCCTCAACACGCTGACGTCCTATGAGCGTCAGAACGGCGTCGCGACATACGCGCTGAAAGGCGCTGCCACGCTGAAGAAGTACGGGAAAGTCGATTTCGAAGATCTGTTCACCGGCGATCAGCCGTCGGTGGGTGCAGCGGCCTCAGTGGTTGCGCCGATCAATCTGCTGATGCGCAACGCTTTCGAAGACGTCGATATCGAGAGTCTGAATCTCGAGATCGACGCCAGCGAGCAGCCGCGAAGCGCGACGCTCGAACGCGTATGGGTGGACGGTACGCGCGTGAGGGCCGGTGGGCCGGCGACGTTGAAAGTCCTGCTTCGCACCTATCGAGGTGACGAGATCACCAAGGACGTCACCATCCAGATTCCACCGAACGCGCGCGGCAGTGTGCAGGTGATGGTCGCCGACGGCGTCCGCCTCTCGCAGTTTGAATCGCGTGAGCTGCAGGTGCAGCCGATGCAGGCCACAGGTCTGCCGCAGATGATTCGTGTGCTCAACAACGCACGCAAAAACAATCGCCTTTACGTCCGCCTCGTCACCCGCGACGACGGCGCGGTGGTGAAGGGAGAACCGCTGGCGGCATTGCCCAGCTCGGTTCTCGCGGTGATGGAAGCCGATCGCAACGGGGGAAGCTTCCGCCCGTTGCAGAGCGCGCTGGTCGGTGAATGGGAAATTACTCCTGGTGTCGCCGTCACCGGATCGCGCACGCTCACGCTGCCACTCGAAGAATGAAAAGACTGCTTCTCGCCGCCCTCCTCGTCCTCGTTTCAACGGTTACTTACGCTGCGCTCCCGACGTTCTGGCAGGTCTCGACTGAGAGCGAGCTCCTGCGAGGCGAAGTCGAGAACCTCGCGATCGATTCCTTTGGCAGGCTGACGCTCGGCCCCACATCCTCCACGATCTACGACACGAGCGCGCCGTTCTTGTGGACGGTGATCACTGCCCCAGATGGTTCGATGTACGCGGGAAGCGGCAACGAAGGACAGGTCTACAAGATCGACTCGTCAGGTCGAGGCACCGTCTTCTTCGATTCCGATGAACTCGAAGTCCATGCAATTGCACCGGCACCGGGTGGTGGGATCTACGTCGCGACGTCTCCTGACGGCAAGATCTACAAGGTAGATGCGTCCGGAAAGGGCGCCGTCTTCTTCGACCCCGCTGACCGCTACATCTGGAGCCTCGTCGTCGACAAGTCCGGCAACGTCTTCGCGGCGACCGGCGACAAAGGCGTCATTTACAAGATCACGCCGGACGGGAAGGGCGCGCCGTTTTACGAGACGAAAGCCACGCACGCAATGACGCTGGCTTTCGACCGCGAGGGCCGTCTGTTGGCAGGCACAGAGTCACCCGGCCGCGTGTTCCGCATCGATGCCTCGGGGAAACCATTCGTGCTGCTCGACTCGAGCTATACCGAGATCCGCACGCTGCGAGTGGATACCAACGGCAACATCTACGTCGCCGCGGTGAGCGGCCGGAGCGGCGGCGCGGGCGGTAGCAGTGCTCCGACGGCAGCCCCTGAGCCGTCGACGCAAGTGCTCACCCCGAATGTGTCGACCGAGATTACTGTTGTCGCGATCGCCGAATCGCCGGTATCGCCGTCGCAGCCAGCGACCTCAGCTCCTTCGCGATCGGGACCGGCCGCCGGCGCACTCTTCCGCATCCTTCCCGATGGGGCGTCGGACCTGATCTGGGAATCGCGCGAAGACATGCCCTACGACGTCGCGTTCGAGCCCGGCGGCACGCTGCTCGTCGCGACTGGTAACAAAGGCAAGATCTATCGCCTGTCTGGCGATCCGCTGCAGCCCACACTCGTCGCCCGCGTCAACGCGCAACAGGTCACCACACTCCAAGCCGAACGTGACGGGCGTATGGTGGTCGCGACCTCCAATCCGGGACGGCTGCTCCGGCTCTCGTCGGCGCGCGCCGATCGCGGCACGTACACGTCCGACGTGCGCGACGCGCAGACCGTCGCGATGTGGGGCACGATCAAATGGCAGGAAGGCTCGACCGGAGGGCGCATCGAGATCTCAACCAGGTCCGGCAACACACGCACCCCCGACGAGACATGGAGCGATTGGACGACCGCGTATAGCGATCGCGAAGGCAGCCCTATTACCAGCCCGCGAGCACGTTATCTGCAGTGGCGGGCCGTGCTGATCGCCGCGCGCGGAGAGTCACCGTATCTGACGTCGGTCACCGCAGCGTATTTGCCGCGAAATCTCCGGCCGCGCGTCACCTCGATCACGATTCACCCGCCGGGTACGGTGTTCCAGCGACCCTTCCCCGTCGATCCTGAGATCGCCGGGTTCGAAGGCGACCTGCCAGACAGGCGGG
>DATCXH010000741.1:0-5414 GCA_036565925.1 Vicinamibacterales bacterium | reverse complement strand
CGGCGGGCGACTGTGACGAGGTCGTCAACGTGATGCCGCGCGCTTCGAAGAAGTGCACGAGAAAGGAGAGCAGCCGCAGTTCGTTGCGATCCCACAGCTCGCGCCAGTCGTCGGCCTCAAGTGAGGCGCCCGTATCCTGCGATCGAATCACGATGCGCGTGTCATCGCGGGCCTCGATCGTCGCCGTCGCACGAATGCTGATCGCGGCGTTGAGTGTCTGCGCACCGGGATGAAAGAGATAAAGAGGCCAGATATCAATCGTCCCACCTGCGAGGTCGATGCGAGTGGGCGCCGAAGTCACGATCCGCACCGGAGGATTATAGAACGCTGTCTATAATGGTCAGCGTGCCGAGCGCCATTCGTCGTGACATTGGACAGCTGCTGATTGGGAGTCTGCCGGGCAAAACCGTCACCCCTGAGATGCGATCGCTGGCCCGCGAGTTCTCGTTGGGCGGCGTCATTTTCTTTGCACGCAACATCGAGGCCCCCGAGCAAGTCGCCGAACTCTCGCACGACGTGCAGGGGCTCGCGACCTCGATGCCGCTCTGGGTGAGCGTCGATCAGGAAGGCGGACGAGTCGCGCGACTCAAGGCGCCATTCACGGTGTGGCCGCCGATGGCGACACTTGGACGCAGCGGCGATGAAGCGCTCGCGCGCCGCTTTGCCAAGGCGCTTGCCACCGAGCTACGTGCGGTCGGCATCACGCTGGATTACGCGCCGGTGCTCGATATCCACACCAATCCGAAGAACCCGATCATCGGAGATCGGGCTCTGGCGGAGGACGCTGACAGCGTCGCCCGGCTGGGAGCGGCGATCATTCAGACGCTGCAAAGCAACGGGGTAGCGGCGTGTGGCAAGCACTTCCCGGGGCACGGTGACACATCGGTAGATTCGCATCTCGAACTGCCGCTCATCGAGCATCCGCCGGACCGCATCCGACGCGTCGAGCTGGTGCCGTTCCGCGAAGCCGTCAAGGTCGGTGTGGCCTTCATCATGACCGCGCACGTGCTCGTGCCCTCACTGGACGAGCAGAAACCCGCGACGCTCTCGCGGCGCATCGTTCAGGGCATGCTCCGCGAGGAGTTGGGATATCCGGGCGTCATTCTCAGCGACGACCTCGAGATGAAGGCGATCGCCAAGACCTATGCCGTGCCCGATGCCGCCGTGCAGGCGATTGCGGCAGGTTGTGACGGGTTGTTGGTCTGCAGTGGTGACGTGGATGTGCAGGCGGCGACGCTCGAAGCGCTCGTGCGCGCCGTCGAGCAGGACGTGATTCCTTACAAGCGTCTCGAGGACGCGCTGAAGCGTAATCGCACGGCGAAGGAGCGATTCCTGGCAGCAGCGGTGGCCACGAATCAACGGGCGCAGCTTCGCCACGTCCTCGGCTGCGATGAACACCAGCGTATCGTCGACGAGATGGCGCGATACGCGTGAACAATGCTCAATGCAAAATGCTCAATGCTGAATGCCCAATGACAAGAACACGGAGCACGACTCACGCGTCGCGGTGCGTTGAGCATTGGGCATTGGGCATTTCGCATTGGGCGTTGTTCCGATGAGAAAACCCCGGCCGCTCAAATCTGGTGATCGGATCGCGGTCGTTGCACCGGCCAGTCCGTTCTCGCGCGACGAGTTCGATCGCGGCGTGGCGGAGTTGCGACGGCTCGGCTTTGAGCCTGTTTGGGATGACTCGGTATTCGCCAACGACTGTGGATATCTTGCCGGCCCAGGCGACGTGCGGGCCCATGCGTTTCTCTCGCATTGGAACGATCCGTCGGTGTCGGCGTTGATTGCGGTTCGCGGCGGTTATGGCAGCGTCCACATGCTGCCGCTCCTGCATCCACCCACGCTCGTCGCTCAGCCGAAGTTGTTCATCGGCTACAGCGATAACACGTCGCTGCTGTCATGGCTGACCTGTGGCTGCGGCATCACCGCACTGCATGGACCGATGCTCGAACGCCGGCTGTCGATCGGCGCCGCTGGCTACGACCAGCGCTCGTTTCTCGCGTTGTCTGCTGACGGCACCGGACTCGAGCTTGCACCCGAATCCCTTGAAGTGCTCCGTCCCGGCCACGTGCAGGGTCCGCTTTACGGCGGCACGATCGCCCAACTGGTCGCTTCACTGGGGACACCGTTCGCGTTCGATCCACCGGACGGATGCGTGCTGTTCCTCGAGGACGTCAACGAACGACCGTATCGTCTCGACCGCATGCTGACGCAGCTTCGGCTCAGCGGCGTGCTCGGTCGTGCCCGCGCACTCGTCTTTGGCCAAATGCGCGGCTGTGATGAGCCTGGTGGCGCCGTGACCGCGAGAGAGGTGATCGCGCGTCTCACAACCGGCTTCCCGGGGCCGGTGCTCTTTGGATTCCCGTCCGGCCACACGAGCGGTCCATGCTGGACGCTGCCACTTGGTGTGGATGTGCGCGTCGAATCGAACCCCCGTCCCTTCATCGTTATCGAGGATCCTGCCGTTGCCTGATCGTCCACTGCGCATCCATTTGATCGGCGTCTGCGGTACCGCCATGGCCACACTGGCGGCGCTGCTCAAGAGCCGCGGCTATCAGGTGCAGGGATCGGATCAGCAGGTGTATCCGCCGATGAGTGATTTCCTTGTCGCGGAAGGCATCAAAACGTTCTCCGGCTATTCCGCCGACAACATCACCGCTGACATCGACCTCGTGGTCGTGGGTAATGCGATTTCTCGAGGTAACCCGGAACTCGAGACGGTGCTCGAGCGCAAGCTGCGCTACTGCTCGCTGCCTGAGGCGATTCGCGATCATTTCCTCTGGGGTGCGCGATCGATCGTTCTTGCCGGCACCCACGGCAAGACGACCACCACCTCGCTGACGGGATGGCTGCTGACCCATGGCGGCCTCGATCCCTCGATGCTCGTCGGCGGGATCGCGCTCAATTTCGGATCGAAGGGATCGAGCTACCGGGTCGGCAAGGGACGCGACTTCGTGATCGAGGGAGACGAATACGACAGCGCCTTCTTCGACAAGACCGCGAAGTTCCTGAAGTATCTGCCCGACATCGCGGTCATCAACAACATCGAGTTCGATCACGCCGACATCTATGCCGATCTCGAAGCGGTGCTCGTCGCGTTCCGTCGTCTCGTGCGGCTCGTGCCACGCAACGGTTTGCTGCTCATCGGCGCTGACAGCCCACACGCGAAGGCGCTCGTGCCAACAGCCGTGAGCCCGGTTGAGACATTTGGGTTGGACGAGACTGCAACATGGCGTGGGTCGTCGATTGAGCATCGAGATGGACTGACGCGATTCGACGTCCATCGCGATGGCGCGCTGTTCGGACGATTCGAGTCGCCCCTGCTCGGGGTGCATAACGTGCGCAACGCGTTGGCCGCAATCGCCGTCGGGACTCGCGTCGGAATCCCGCAGCACACACTGGCCGAGGGACTGCGGCAGTTCAGGGGCATCAAGCGTCGGCTCGAAACAGTGGGCGTTGCGAACGGCGTGACGGTCTTGGACGATTTCGCCCACCATCCGACAGCGGTGCACGAGACGCTGTCAGCACTGCGTACCGGCTATCCCGGCCGCCGTCTGTGGGCCGTCTTCGAGCCGAGGTCAGCGTCGTCGTGCCGTCGTGTCTTTCAGGATGATTTCGCCAGAGCGTTCGGCGCGGCGGACGAGGTCGTACTGGCCGCCGTGTTTCGATCGACGCTCCCCGAAGACGAGCGGCTTTCGGCAGAGCAGTTGGTACTCGACCTCACTCGTCAGGGACGTCATGCCCGGCACATTCCCGAGATCGACGATATCGTTTCGACGATCGCCCGTGAGCGACGCGACGGCGACGTCGTGGTGTTGATGTCGAACGGCGGGTTCGGCGGCATTCACGGCAAGTTGCTCCAGGCACTTCGCGAGTAACTGGAGCTTCTCAGCGGATACGGACCACTAATGCGCATTTCCGAGGCGGGCGACTCGGCGCTGCTGCTGGAACTGGACGAGGTCATCAACGTCTCGGTCAATGCTCAGGCGATCGCGGTTGCAGGAGCTGTTCGCCGCGCCGGTCTGTCGGGCATTCGCGACGTCGTCTCCACGTACCGCAGCGTCGCAGTCCATTTCGATCCGTTGACGCTCGACGTCGAAACGCTTCGCGACACGCTGCTGCGCGCGGCCGATACGCCTCCGGTGATCACCGAGGGAAAGACGGTTGTCATCCCTGTGCAATACGGCGGCGACATGGGGCCGGACCTGACTGCGGTCGCGGCGTTTGCCGGCATCAGTCCTGATGAAGTGGTCTCGCGACATGCGGGCGGACGCTATCGCGTGTTCATGCTCGGGTTTCTGCCGGGGTTCACCTACATGGGGACCGTGGACGAAAGCATCGCCATGCCGCGGCACGCCATACCACGGCTCAAGGTGCCCGCTGGATCTGTGGGTATCGCCGGCCGCCAGACGGGTGTCTACCCGCGCGAGTCTCCCGGAGGTTGGCATCTCATCGGACGCACACCGGTCTCGTTGTTCAATCCGAATCGCGTGCCGGCTGCACTCGTCGCACCCGGCGATACAGTGCGTTTCGTGCGCGACAAGATCAGCGTCCCTGTAGTGTCCGGCTTTAGTCGGACCGGTGTAGCGTCCGGCTTTAACCGGACGATCACTATTCTTCGTCCTGGTCTCTTCACCACGATTCAAGACGCCGGTCGATGGGGGCATCAAGCCAGTGGTGTGCCCGTGAGCGGACCGATGGATCGGCTGTCGCACCGTATCGCAAACGCGCTGGTCGGCAACGATCCCACGGCAGCGCTTCTCGAAGCCACCCTCGCGGGACCTGAGATCAGAATCGAGAACGGCGGCGTGATCGCCGTCACCGGCGCGGACTTCAGTGCGCGTCTCGACGCCGGCGAGATCCCACTGCATCGTCCGATCAGATGCCGCGCCGGCGCTGTGCTGAGATTCGGCGAGCGACGATCCGGCGCGCGAGCGTACATCGCGTTCGGCGGTGGCATCGTTGTCCCAACCCAGCTCGGCAGCCGTGCCACCCACACCTACTGCGGACTCGGTGGACTCGACGGTCGCGCGATCGCGGCGGGCGACCGTCTTCCTCTCGGTGAGGAGCGCGCTCCTGGTCCTTCGCGCATCATCAGCACTCCTACGAAGAACGTGCGTGGTACGAAGGTGCGCGTCATGCCTGGTCCACAGCTCGACTTCTTTCCGCCAGAGGCGCTCGATGTTCTGCAGCGCACGCGCTTCACCGTTACGCCGCATTCCGATCGAATGGGATACCGTTTGACGGGTGCGACCATTCCTCGTGTCGAAGGCCGAGAGATGATCTCGGATGCGACGTTTACTGGCGCGTTGCAGGTGCCTCCCTCTGGAGATCCGATCCTGCTGATGTCTGATCGTCAGACCTCCGGCGGCTACCCGCAACTCGCGACCGTGATTACTGCGGACCTG
>DATCXH010000508.1:0-7785 GCA_036565925.1 Vicinamibacterales bacterium | reverse complement strand
GCGGGTGTTTGTGCGAGAACGATCATCGCGGTCGAGACACAGACTGCAGCTGACACAGCCGCGTGGACGACCCGCCTGAGACGATGGTGATGCATACGCTAAACCTCCAATTACGTGGGCGCGCTGCACCCACCCGTGTTCGTTCGACAAGCTCACTTGTGAAGCTTGGCGAGGCTCACTGCAACTACGTGTCCATGACGCGCGCGCGAGCGCAAGCGATACAGGGAAAGAGGAAAACGACAGGGGATTTGCGCGTGCACCCAATTCGGCCAAGGGAGTGTTGACACCGGCTCTTCGTTGGGACTGGAGAACAGGAGTGTGCCGATGCTCACTCCTACGAGCGATGTGGCCTTTATGAGAACGTGCGGGCCTTCTTCAATGGCCTGGTTAGCGATGAAGCTCGAACGGTGAGTAGCCGCCTCGAAGACTACGCTTCGACGCCGCGTTGGTGTCGCTCACAGGATCCATCGACTGGCTCTGTTTGGCCTCGTCTCGATGGGCTCCAACTACCGCGACTGCTGGCTACGCGGCGCGACGGATGACGTGCTCGAGCTGATGAATGCGGGCTCGGGTTCGAGCCCGCGAGATGTCGGATCCGACTACTCGACGCCCGTGATGGTGATGACCGGTGTCATGCTGAAGCGGCCGTTGCCCATCTCACGCACCGAGCGGTCGCCATCGAAGTCAATCAGGATCCTCGTCGCCCCGCCCTCCGGTATCGTGAATTCTCGATTGAGCTTCACTTCGCCAGATGGGACCTCGACGCTGCCAATCAGGCCGGCGGGCGGTGTGATGGCCGCCGCGCACGCAGGATCAGCCGCCGGCGTCGGCGAGCTGTAGAGCGCCGCCCTCTCCACCACGACACGCAGCTGCGTGTAGTGTCCGGCGAGTATTTGCCCCGTACCGAGCACATCGAACACGTTCACGAGCCTTTTCAAATCGCAGGTGAGCGTGGTGGCGCCCCCGGCGAACGCCAGCGTCTGCCACTCTTCATCGGCGTGATGCGCGCTGACACCCGAGAATGTCACGAGCATGGCCTGGGCGTCGGCATACGGGCCGTCTTTGAGGTTCACGGTCAACGAACCAGTCTGACCAGACGGGCCGCTGCACGCTGCTCCAAGTGACACGACGACGCAGAGCACAGGAATCCAGTTGCGCATGACCATCCCCTCCGAATGGTTCAGGGCAAGCGGCGATCCCACCGCAACGAGATGAAATCGCGGTGAAATTGCGGAAGGATTTCGTCTATCGCAGAAGGACCACCCACAGGATGCGTACGAGGTCTCGCATTTCTGTATTCGCCGCGGACGCTTGGACCGTCGCGGATGATGTCCCGCGCTCCCAGCCTCTGGCGCTACTCTTGCTCGAATTGCCGATATCCCCCACCCTTTCGCAAAGGAACAACCATGGCTCGGATGTGGTTCAGAGCCCTTCGCCTGGGGAAGCAAAGTCGTCGAGAGGGTCGACAGGCACAACGGCTGGCTCGGTATTTCGACTGCACATGGGTCAGCCCATGGGGCGAAGAGCGCGCTCGTGTCAGCAGTCTCAGCCTCACCGGCTGTTACATCGAAAGCCGTTTTTCCGTACCAGCGGATGGTGTGGTGATCCGCGAGCTCACGATCGCTTTACCCACCGGAACGGTCAACCTTGAGGGAACGGTCGTCGACGCGATGAGCGGTGTCGGGTTCGCGGTGCGGTTCTCTGATTTCGACTCAAAGACGCGCGAATCTCTGAACGTCGTCATCGACGGCGCTGGCCGTTAACGAGGGACTTCTCAGAGATCATCAGTGCTGCCCGGTGGCAGTCACGCTCTGGCCGTCGATCTCCGAATATTCGTAGGTCATGCGCAACGAGGCGGAACCGGCCAATCGCACATGCGCCGTCGACTCGAGCACGACAGGCACGATGATGCCCCCGATGCGTCTGTACGAGCGTACGATCTGAACGTTGCTCACCCAGAACGATGGACTTTTCGCAAGCCGTCCTTGCAGACGCACCAACGCCCCATCGTCTGGCTGCAGAAACATCGTGCCTGATACGAGCGCGGGCTCCTTTCGCTTGGGCGATAGGAGGATCTTCGCGAGGCCGTCATCGTCTACACCGTTGGGCTGGAACGCGTAGTTGGCCAGCGCCAACGCGGATCGCTCGGTATCACCGCCGGCAATCATTTCTCGTTCGCCGTCCAGCACTGCCCGCAACACCTTTGAGCGAACAAGACTTGAGCCGCCTTCGGCTTTCACCTGGTAGCTGAACCCGTTCTCAATTGAGTATTCCGTGACCGCTTCCAACCATCCGCGACGACCTCCGTTCTCCGCCTCGAGTCGCCGCACGGCGCGGTAAGGATGCTGTGTGTCGTCCTGCTGGAGAAATTGCCGCATCGAATGATCTGCAGGATCGGAAACGCCAGCCAGCAGAGTTGGAGGTATGAAGATGGATAGGAGGGCGATTACGAAGCGGCCGGGGTGGAGAGACCCGCGGTTCATGCACGCAGTAATGCATCTACGATGCCGAGGGTCGCGCTTCTTGCATGCTCAGGTTATGGTTAGGCTCGCACGGTGAGCACGCCGCTCGAACACTACGCGCTGATCGGCGACTGCGAGACTGCGGCGCTGGTCTCATGCGCAGGATCGATCGACTGGCTCTGTTGGCCACGCTTCGATTCGCCCGCGTGCTTCGCCGCGTTGCTCGGTGGTCCGGAACACGGCCGGTGGCTGATCGAAGCGACCGATCAACACGCGCGCGTGGCGCGGCAGTACCGCGGCGACACGCTGATCCTCGAGACCCGAATCGAGACGCCTGGCGGCGTCGTCCTTCTCATCGACTTCATGCCCCCGCGCGGGCGCAACTCCGACATCGTGCGCATGGTGCGCGGCGAGAAGGGACGCGTGCGCATGCGTATGGAGCTCGTGCTGCGCTTTGATTACGGCCGGTCGGTCCCGTGGGTGACGCGCATGGACGATGGCACGCTGCGCGCGATCGCCGGGCCGGACCTGGTGACGCTGCATACGCCTGCGCCCATCCGCGGCGAGGACCTGAAGACAGTGGCCGAATTCGAAGTGGCCGAGGGCGAGACGATGCCGTTCGTGCTGACACACGGGCCATCGAACCAGAAACCACCGCGAGCGACCGATCCGGAATCAGCGCTCGACGACGCGGAGAAGTTTTGGACGAAGTGGGCAACGCGGAACAAGTCAGCAGGCGAATGGCACGACGCGGTCACGCGATCGCTCATCGTCCTGAAGGCGCTGACGTATAGGCCGACGGGTGGACTCGTGGCCGCGCCCACCACCTCGCTGCCGGAACTGATCGGGGGCACGCGCAACTGGGACTATCGCTTCTGCTGGTTACGCGACGCGACGATGACGTTGCTCGCGCTGATGAACTCCGGCTACTACGAGGAAGCCCGCGACTGGGGCGCCTGGCTGCTCCGCGCTGCCGCCGGCGCGCCGGCGCAGTTGCAGATCATGTATGGCTTGGCTGGTGAGCGATGGTTGCACGAGGTCGAGATCCCGTGGCTGCCTGGCTACGAGAACTCCAGCCCCGTGCGCATCGGCAACGCCGCGAGCGATCAACTGCAACTCGATGTGTACGGCGAGGTGATGGACGCGCTGCACCAGGCTCGGCGCGGCGGACAGCAGCTGACCGACGCGGATTGGGATTTTCAGCGTTCGGTGCTCGCCCATCTCGAGACCGTGTGGCAGAAGCCCGATTACGGCCTCTGGGAAATCCGCGGCGAGCCGCGACACTTTACCTACTCGAAGGTCATGTGCTGGGTGGCCTTCGATCGCGCGATTCACGACGTCGAAGAGTTCGGACTCGATGGCCCGCTGCACCATTGGCGCCGGCTGCGTCAGGTCATTCACAACGACGTGTGCGAGCACGGTTTCGACAAGGAGCTCGGCTCGTTCGTCCAGTCGTATGGCTCGAAGGAGCTCGATGCCAGTCTGCTGCTGTTGCCGACAGTGGGCTTTCTTCCACCGGAGGATCCGCGCATTCGCGGCACGATCGCCGCGGTTGAGAAGCGATTGTTCATCGATGGTTTCCTGCTGCGCTACGACACGCATACCTCCGACGATGGCCTGCCGGCAGGCGAGGGCGGGTTTCTCGCGTGCACGTTCTGGATGGCTGATGCCTACGCGATGATCGGTCGCATCGACGATGCACGCGAGCTGTTCGAACGACTGCTTCGGCTGCGAAACGATCTCGGACTTCTACCTGAAGAGTGCGACACGAAGAGCCATCGGATGGTCGGCAACTTCCCTCAGGCGTTCTCGCATGTGGCGCTGATCAACACCGCACACAATCTCTCGCGCGCGACGAAGCCGACTGAGCAGAGATCTGCATCTTAGTCCTTGGTTCTGGGCCTTGGCGCCTGGGCGGCGTGCAACTTGAATCAATAGCGCCGGGGGATTTACTGGTGAAATCAGATCTGGAAAAACTCTACAGTCAAATTGCTGACATTGAAGTCGCGATGATGACCACCCGTCGCGCTGACGGCCACCTCCAGTCGCGGGCCATGGCGACGCAAAAGCGAGTGCTCGGGGCTGATCTGTGGTTCGTGACACTCGCCGATTCACCGAAGCTGCTCGACCTGGACAACGACCCGCACGTCAACCTGTCGTATTACAAGGACCGCACGCGCGAGTGGGTGTCAGTGTCGGGCATCGCCAGCGTGACGCGTGATCGGGAGAAGATTCACGAGCTCTGGTCGCCGGACTGGAAGGCGTGGTTCCCGAAGGAAGGAGACGATCGGCACGGGACGAAAGACGATCCTCGCATGGTGCTGATCGGCGTCGACGTACACATGGCGATGTTCCTCGAGGTGAACAAACCGCAGCCGGTTGTGCTCTTCGAAGTGCTGAAAGGCATGATCACCGGAGCGACACCGGAGATCGGCGAGACACACATCGTCAGGAAGTGACACGATCACGCGTTCGCGCACTGATCAGGTGGCGCAGGCGCAGCCGCGTGGAAGGTATAGTGCTCGTAGTCACAGCGAGGTGATGACAACGGGTATCAACGACTTTCTGCGCGGCTCGAAGGACGCCATGATTGCGGCCGGCGTCCGGAGTTTCTTCAATTCGAAGTACGGCCGGTTCGGCCAGATCTCGGACGTGTCGGTCGACACGTCCAAACGCGAGATCCGCGTGCGTCTCGAGTTGGTTGGCGAAACCACGCCGATCGAGATTCAGGTCATGAACTACAGCATCGAGCAGCAGGGTGCGAGCGCGACGTTGACGATCGGGGATGCCATCGCCTCGCGCGAATGGCTCACTGAGCTGTTGCGAGAATTCGTGATCGGCCGGACGTTCGTTCTCCCGGAGCGGGCGGCGGGAATGTTCAAGTTCCTGATGTAAACGCCGGGTCCCAGAAGCAGGGACCCAGCACTCGCCATCTGTTACTCCTCGTCCACGCTCAGAGCCGTTCGCGCCCGCTTGGGCTCCTTGGTCGTTCCTGTCCTGGACTCTGACATCAACTCGCGCGCGATCTGCGTCATCAGGTTGTCGGCGATCTCCTCTTCGGCCAGCGATCGATTCAACAGTGTCGCGATTGCTGGCAGGCCAATCTGACCGGCCATTGTTCGCGCTGTGCCGTACGCGGAGATCTCGTAGTGCTCTACCTTCTGCGCCGCGGCAATCAGGGCGAGATCTGCCGACGCATCGTCCTTCTCACTGGCTTCTTCGATGACTTCGTCACCTTCTTCGAGAAGGCCCGCCATTCCTTTGCAGGGCTTGCCCTTCGCTGGTTCGCCGATCAACGTGAATACCTCTTTCAGCCGTTCGACCTGCTCCTTCGTCTCCTCGAGATGATTCTCGAAGGCGAATTTCAACGATTCGCTGCGTGCGGCGGCGACCATTTTCGGGAGCGCCTTGACGAGCTGACCTTCGGCGTTGAGGAGATCGCGCAACTGTTCGATCAGCAATGGCTCGATCATCTCCGGGGCGCTCGCACTACTCGTCGTGCGATCGTCAACACCGCTGTCGCCGGGTGTCGGCTCGCCGCGGTGTATCAGTGACTGGAACGCCGGCGCTTCGACGAACGTGAAATCTCCGCCTTCGTTCCACGGCCCACGCGCATCGATCTCGCCGTCCTCACCCTGGCCGGTCGACGTGTTGAAGAACTGGTCCACCAGACCCGGCGTAGGCGGAATGCGGCCGATCATGAACGGCGGCTTCTTCATGCTCTCGAGGGCCGCGGCAAACGCCTTCATATGCGTGATCTCGCGGGTCATGAGGAACTGGAGCGCGTCTTTGGTTCCTGGGTCCGTCGTGAAATTGATCAGGCGTTCGTAGACGATTTTGGCGCGCGCCTCCGCGGCGATGTCGCTGCGCAAGTCCACATCCAGTTCGCCGGTGATCTTCAGATAGTCGGCTGTCCAAGGGTTCCCCTGCGAGTTGAACAGGTTGACGCCGCCGCCGCCGGCAATCGCAATCAATGGATCGGCTTCGGCCCACTCGCGATCGAACTTCAGCGGCTTCAGGTGCAGGCGCGCCAGCGCGCCGACAATCTCGAGGTGACTGAGCTCTTCGGTGCCGATATCCATCAACAGATCTTTGCGCTCGGGATCCTCACAGTTCAGACCTTGAACGGAATACTGCATGGCCGCGGCGAGCTCGCCGTTGGCGCCGCCGAACTGCTCCAGGAGCATATTGCCGAACTTCGGGTCCGGTGTATCGACGCGCACGGTGTACATCAGTTTCTTTACATGGTGATACATGCCAATTCCCCCACCTCCGGCAATTGAGTACCGGTTGCGATTGGCATGTGTGAGCACGCGTCGTGCCGCATCAGTGTTGCGCACGCGCGCCTCAGCTGCATGCGTGATACACGTTCGTGCGATGCAATCGGCCTCGCGCACACGGCCGCGTAGGACTCGATAACGCGAGATCTTGAGCGTCGCCGTCTTCGCGCGCATGCCAGATTTAAGCGGTTGATGCCACACAGTATCCATAGCGATGATGTGTCGCAGTGCTCGCGGTGCATTTTCTCGCGAGGCGTCGTCGCAGATTGCGCGTGGGATCGGCTCGTGCACTGACACGACGCATGAGCACCGCTGCAGCCGAGAAATGCCGGCGCAGGTTTCTGCGATTTTTTCCTGGTGGGTTCAAGGATGAGACGTACCTCGAGTGGGAGCGCAACTATAAAGCCGCTGCCGCACGCGAGTGGCATGACGCGCTTTCGCGCCTGCGCTTCGGCCTGATGGTGAAGTCGGGACAGTATCGCGACGTCGCTGCCATCGCGCTGCGTATCGAAGCGCACACGAACTTGCTGTTTTCATTCGAGAAGATGGCGCTGCGCGATGCGACGCGTTCGCCTGCCGGTGCGCGCGCGTTCGCTGAAGGCCTCTATGGATTTCTGTACGGCGGTGGGGATCCGGAGGAGCGCTTCAACAGCTGGCGTGACGTCGTCGCGGGGTTACCGCGACGGCAGACGCGCGTGCTGACCTGGCCGATCGTCACGATCTTCGGTTTTCTCGCCGAGCCGGCGCGGCACATGTTCCTCAAACCGAACGTGACGCGCATCGCAGCCGCACGCTATGGCGTCGCGTTTCGATACCACTCGCGACCCAACTGGGAGACGTATCAGGATCTCCTGAGATTTGCCGGTCAGATGCGCAGGGACCTCGCTGACCTGCGGCCGCGCGACATGATCGATCTGCAATCGTTCTTGTGGGTACAGGGGTCCGAGGAGTATGCGGGCCGCTCGTTCAGAGCGGCCCACACGATAAGCGTGTCTGCGCGCGTGTAGCTTGCGGGGTATGGCCTGTCTTGCCGTCCAGCGAAG
>DATCXH010000501.1:0-2500 GCA_036565925.1 Vicinamibacterales bacterium | reverse complement strand
ATCATGCCGAGCGACGCCGCGAGTACACGCCGCAAAACGCTCCTCACAGATCTAGCATGCTCCGCCGCTACGCCCGTGTCAAACCCGACGCCGTTCGCCATAGCGCAGGTACATCGTTGGCACGACGACCATGTTCAACAGCGTGGACGTCATCAGCCCGAACAGAATCACGATCGCCATCGGCGTTTGAATCTCGCTGCCTGACTTCCCTCCACCCAATGCCAGCGGAATAAGTGCCAGGCCCGCCGCCATCGCGGTCATGAGAATCGGGACCACGCGTTCGCGCGCACCGCGCTCGACGGCCTCGCGCAAATCGGTGATGCCCTCCTCGTCAATCAGGTGGCGGATGTGCGAGACCAGCATGATGCCGTTGCGCGCCGCGATCCCGAACAGCGTGATGAATCCGATCATTGAAGCGACGCTCAGCACGCCACCGGCGAAGAACACGCCGAGCACTCCCCCGATGAGGGCCAGCGGCACGTTGAGCATGATCAAGACCGCATCGCGCGGTCGCCCGAACGCCAGCACCAGCAACATGAACAGGCCGACGATCACCGCGATCCCAGACAGCAGCAGCCGCTCTGTCGCGCTTCCGGCGCTCTCGAACTGGCCGCCGTATTCGACGCGATACCCCTGCGGCATCTGGACCGACTGCGCGACCGCGCGGCGCATGTCGTCGACGACGCTGCCGAGATCGCGTCCGGCGACGTTGCTCGAGATCACGATCCGGCGCTGTACGTTCTCACGCAGGATCATGTTGGGACCCTGTTCACGTCGAATGTCGGCGAGTAGCCGAATCGGGACCGGACCGCCGTTCGGCGTGTCGATCGGCAGATCGCCGAGCCGCGCGAAGTCGGCCTGTGACGAGGGATCGAACTTCACGACCAGATCGAACGCTGCGGCGCGATCGAAGATGCGTCCGACCGTGGTGCCCGCCAAACTGGTCTCGACCGCTTCTGCCACGTCATCGGCGCGCAGACCGTAGCGGGCGATCGCTGGACGGTTGAGTACGAATCGAACCACGGGCACGTCCATCTGCTGTTCGAGCGACACGTCCACGGCGCCGGGAACCGCCGCGACGACGTCGCGTACACGCTCGCCGAGGCGTCGCAGCGTCGGCAGGTCGTCGCCGAACACCTTGACGGCGATGTTGGCGCGTGTGCCCGACAACATGTGATCGATGCGATGCGAAATCGGCTGACCGATGGTCACATTCGTGCCGGGCAGGGTCGAGAAGCCGCGTCGAAGTTCAGCGAGCAACACGTCTCTCGGCCGCCCGCCTTCCCGAAGGCCGACGTCGATCTCCGCAGCCTCGACGCCCTGCACGTGCTCATCGAATTCCGCACGGCCGGTGCGGCGGGCCGTCGCGACCACTTCAGGCTGATCGAGCAGGATGCGTTCGACGCGCCGGCCGATCTCGTCCGACTTGGCCAGCGATGTCCCGGGCAGCGTGTTGGCCTGCACGGTCAATGACCCTTCATGAAATTCCGGGAGAAACGCTCTGCCCATCAGCGAGAGCCCGGCGATGGCGGCTACGAGGAGCACGGCCGAGGCCGCCATCACCAGTCGCGGGTGATCGAGCGCGCGTGGCAGGTCCCTGGCAAATCGATTTCTGACCGCTGTCGCCAGCCAGCCGTCGTGTCCGCTGAGGATCGATCGCGCACCGGGAAGGAACGCGAAACACAGCGCCGGTGTGACAACGATCGCGACAACCAGTGACGCGAGCAGCGCCACGATATACGCGAACGCGAGCGGTGCGAGCAAGCGCCCCTCGACGCCGGTCAATCCGAAGATGGGCAGGAAGACGAGCACGATGATGACGGTCGCAAACACGATCGACGTGCGAATCTCGATGGTGGCGTCGCGGACGACGGCGGCCGCAGGTAGTTGCTCCGTGACCGGACGTCTGGCGTTCTCTCGAAGACGCCGTACCACGTTCTCCACGTCGATAATCGCATCGTCCACGAGCGCGCCGATGGCGATGGCGAGACCACCCAGCGTCATGGTGTTGATCGTGACGCCGAAGGCACGCATCACCAGAACGGCGGTCGCGACCGACAGTGGCATGGCCGTCAGAGTGATGGCGGCGGCACGCATATTGGCCAGGAAGAGAATGACGATTGCGACAACCAGCAGTCCGCCGTCGCGCAGTGCGTTGCGCACGTTGCGCACAGCGACCTCGATGAAGTCGGCCTGACGGAAGATGCGCCGATCGATCGTCATGCCGCGCGGCAGATCGCCCTGAAGTGCGTCGAGCTCACGATCGAGACGAGCAGTGAGCTCCACCGTATTCGCACCAGGCTGTTTCTGTACGCCAACAATCACAGCAGGCTTGCCGTTGCGCGATCCTTCGCCGCGCTTCAGGGCCGCGCCTTCACGCACGTCGGCGATGTCGCGAATCAGTACCGATCGATCGCCGCGCAGCGCGATCACGCTGTCGCCGATCTCCTGTGGTGTGCGGGCCCGGCCGATCGTCTGCAACACGAACTCCTGCGGACCC
>DATCXH010000920.1:0-11465 GCA_036565925.1 Vicinamibacterales bacterium | reverse complement strand
ATGGCAAGCATCACCCCTTCGGCCATGGCAGGTACCAGCCGGCGTGCGACACTGAGCAGGAAGACTGACTCAAAGCTGAGCGTGCTGCGGACGCCTATGGACGTCTCGGCACGTTAGTGGATGGCTCCCCGGGCCGGATTCGAAATCAGTAGTAAGTTCTTGAGCATACGAGTTCGTGCAGGCATCGAAGTAACCGAATACCCCCGACGGTACCCCAACCAGAAGCGCCCTGGAGTTTTCGAGCGTCAAGGCGTCGCATGCATTCGTACGCGATCGTCGTATGTGTGCTGACGTACCGACGTTGTCGGAGGCCGATGCGACAATCACAAATTAACCGAGGGGAATTTATGAGAATCAATCGTCAGATTGCACTGTGCGCGTTCGTTGGCCTAGCGATTACAAGCTTCGCGGCGCTTGCCGATGATCATGCATACACCGAAGGATCTGTTGTCAATGTAGCCGCGATTCGCACTGAATATGGGAAGTTCGACGACTACATGAAGTATCTCGACACCACGTGGAAGGCCGAGCAGGAAGCAGCGAAGAAAGCCGGAGATATCATCAGTTACAGCGTGATCACGGTGGAGCCACGCGGCGAGAACGATGCGGACATCTATCTGGTGATCAACTATAAGAACTGGGCGGCTTTGGACAATGCGACCGCCAAGAGCGATGCCACAGCAAAACAGGTGCAAGGAAGTTTGGCAGCGTCAAACCAGAGTGCGGTGGAGCGCGGCAAGATCCGACGAGTTCTGGGTTCGTGGACCGGCCAGGAACTTAACCTGAAATAGAAACGGGATTCCGCAAGCGCCCATAGAGCGCCGGGCGTCACGCCCGGCGTTCTTGTTATGTGAGGCGCAGATTCAAGCGCGTGCTGCCGTCCGTCAAACGCCCGACTCGCAAAGGCGTCCGGGTGACGCTCGCCGGTAGCGGGCGTGCCATCGCCCCGCAACCCGATTGTGGTCCTCAGCGCACCACGATCGCGAACGCTTTCTTCTTGTCGTTCGAGCTGGCTTGTTCCCACTCTCTGCGTTGTCCGGCTTCGAGCGCGACGGCACCCGTTTTTTCAGCGACGAACCGCAGAGCTCGACCCGCCGAGTTCGACCACGACCCATCCTCTTGGGCACCCCGCCGTAGTAAAGGTATTTAGTCTCCTCCGAACCGCGCTCTGCGATGATTTGAATTCTCGTCGAGGTCCTAGACTCCGTGGGCCGGATGAGAATGTCGCGCAAGGCGAGAGAGTCGTGAAAGGGAGAAGGAAGCAGTGATGGATCGGAAAAGAGAGGCGGCAATAGATCGAGAAGGACATGCGGAACCACCTAAACCTTGGTAGGGCTAACTGCCGATATCTCCCGCGCAGGCGGAGCATGTGCTCGGAGCTGACCGTGGAGTGGCAGGCGGTTGTTCAGTCAGACGCGTGCAGCAGAGCGGCGGAATCTTGGGTGCGCTGTGCGACCTGATCACCTTTAATCCCGCTCGGAGCATCGTTCCGTTGGAACAGCCGAAGATGTTCTCGTGCGACTTGCGCGTAGAATGGCCAGCGGACTCCGACGAGGAACCTCATGCCGTCGCTCGGGCCGGTTTACGCAATGAACGACTGCCGACAGCTTTGATATGCGCAGGATCGTCCGCCAGCACTCGATGCGCACCGCACAGCGATAAGGAGCGCCATCATGCCCAAGCCCTTCAAGCTCGCCATCGTGCGAGCCCGACACAATCCAGCGTATCAATACATTCCCGACGAGACGTGCATCGAGATGGTCATGACCGGTCGCCAGTCGGTACTTCGCTACTGGGCCGAGACGACGCAAGGCTACTTCGACTTTCTCGGCAGCGCGTTGATGCCCTGGCTTGACATCGTCCTCACGCCGCCCGCAACGGACCGAGTGACGCAGGTGGTCACTGCCATCAGCGCACTGCGCGATGCCAATCCCGGCGTCGATCCCCTGGCGGGCTTCGACGGCGTGCTTCTACTGACGCATCCGGGCGGTTCAACAGCAGGTGGGATGTTCACAGCTTGGGACGCCGGATCGGGAACACTCGGAGACGGGCGACCTTTCTCGGCAATCACCACCGTACCGTCGACCAGCGTCTTCATCTGCCACGAGTTGGGCCACACGCTCGGCTTCGACCATTCATTCGGAGTCGATAACAATGGGACGGACTGGGCTCCCGCCGACGCGACCATCATCGTTGGGCCCGAGTACGGCGCTCCCCACGACATCATGTCGGCCGAGAGCTTCGGCAGCCGCTGGCTCGGGACGGGACCTTTCTGGTCGGGTAACCCGACATTTCTCGGCGATGACGTAGTGAACTGGCCTTCGCAAACGGGCCGTTGGCGCGGACCGCATGTGTCGCGCGCCAATCTTCATCGCTGGTTTCCGGAGGCGTTCGGTCCAGGGCGCGTCGTTGAGCGGCCCGCTCCGGCGCAGGGCGAAACCGGCCGCGTGCGGTTGCACCCGCCGAGCGCCAATTCAGGCCCGACGCTCCTCATTCTCCATCCGCCGGGAGAACCCAGCTCTGGTATCGGCCGCGTGTACGTCGAGTACCGCCCGGTGCGGGACTGGGACATCGGGCTGAAGCTGATGGGAGCAGATCTCGCGCAGGCCGGCCTCGTCGTGCACACGCTCGAGACCGTCGCGCCGGGCGCGGACCGTGTCTGGTACCGCGGCGGCGTACCAATGAACGGAGTCGACTCCGACTTCCAGTTGCCCGGCCAGCAACTCACCGTCGGACTCGAAGGCTTTGCTGACGATGGAGACGATGCCTGGGCGGACGTGACCTATATGCTTGGCTCAGTGCGGTCGATCTCGATCGGCGCGGGCGATCCCATCGAGACCCCGCTGGGCGAGAGCGGATCGACGACGGGACGGACTCCCTGCGGGGACACGATCACAAAGGTCGTCCTGTCCAGCTCTACGCTGACGTTCTTTGCTGTGACGACGACTGGTTTCGCAGGCTCGGCGATCCCGCGCACGCCGCCGACCATTACGTGGCGAGTCGACGGCAAGACGCTCTTCGGATCATCGGGAACGGTGGATGTCGCATTCGACGGAGCCGTCTTCACTCTCGAGTACACGATCGATCCCGTCACCTTCGAGCTTGGCCTCACCTCACGCGGTGGCGAGAAGGTTGGAGCATCCATCGAGGTCGCGGCCTCGGAGGCCGGTGGCGGAGCGAGCGCTGTGGCGCAGGCACGCTTCGATGCGCGCGGCTGGTATGAGACCTATACGCCGGAGAGCCTCATTGCGATGGCACAGTGCATAAAGAGACTGTCCGATGTCGATATCCTGGTCGAGTCGCCGATTGAACCGCCGGGTCCGGGTCCAGTGGAGATCGATCCGACAGAGGTGCGCATGTTCGTCGAACGCATCCAGAAGGACGCTGTCGTGCTGAGCCCGCGCATGCAGATCAACCTCACTCGACTTGCTTCGTTCGGCACTCACAATCGCGTGCTCAATCCGCTCATTCGTGAGAACGGCAAGAGCACGCATTTTAGTCGCATTGGGAACGGCAGTTCGGCCCAGCGTCATGACAATACTTAGTCGCGGATCTCCGACGATTCAGTAAAGCGCCGTTGCGATCCGCAGCAGGCTGGTAACGCAACGAGCTCGCGCTCATGCCGATGAACCGCAACGCCTGGCGCTCGGACAATCCCTGCGGTGTCATCCAGCGCACCAGCTCGCGTCGAGCCGGTGCGCTCACCACTTTTTTCGCAGCGCTTCGCGTGCGACCTCCTTCTCCAGCATCGCCTCGGCCAGCAGCTTCTTCAACTTCGCGTTCTCGGCCTCCAGCGCCTTCAGCCGCTTCGCATCCGAGACCTCCATGCCCCCGAACTTGCCGCGCCACAGGTAGTAGCTCGCTTCCGAGAACCCGTGCTTGCGGCACAGCTCCTTCACCGGCACGCCCGCATCCGCCTCCCGCAGGAACCCGATGATCTGCTCCTCGGTGTATCGCTTCTTCTTCACGTCCGAACCTCCGTCTCTGGGGCCGGACTCTAAATCACCGTGCTACTGAAAAGTGGGGGGACGTCGCCTGCTTCCAGCATTGAGGGGAAGCCGGGAAGGCGATGCTGAGCCGAACCTACCTCGACCGATGCGGGCGCCTATTGGAGGATTCTCGAAGATTCCGAGGCTAACAGCTCCACGAGTGCCCCACTCGCCTTCTTCAAGGAAGAACCTTGTAGCAATTCTCGTCGAAGTCGACGTCGGATCCGATCTGGGCGTGCAACTCGTCATCAAACGTATATCGGAGTTGTTGGTTGATCGTGTGCACGGCAACAAGCTTGGAGTGCCAGGAGAGCGGCGGATACGCCTGTAACCAAGATTGCGGGCCGGCATCGGTTACGGAGCCACACACATGGCGATTGCGCCTGCACGGTACACAGGCAAGCGGACTCTCATAGGCTTCGCTATGAAGGAGCTGTTTGTCATCGGTACTCACACCGGACAGACGAAGAATGCTGCGTCGGACGTGTGCGGCGAGAACAGGACGCATGGCAAACGCAACCGCGCCGATCTTCCCGACATCCATGTAGCCGTGCTCAAAACCATTGCTCGCCTCGCTGCACGCCTTGTAGCAATCCTCGTCGTTCTCTAGCAGGTACACCTTCCGTAGATATCCCTTCAGCTCGTTTATTCTCTTACGGCGGTCATCGCTTGGTGGAATCTGAAATTCGTCCGCAAGCATGTGTAAGCTCGCAGCATTCTTCTCTGCCTGCAAAAGGCGGATCTGAATGTCCGTCATTGATTCCAGCGCCATCCATAGGTGTCCCAACGAAACGTTCGCTGAAGGCGGATTGATATTCAGCAGGGACCAGCGATAGTGCATGCATGCTCGAAGCAGACGCTGGCTGTCTCTGTGGGCACCGATTAGACCGATCATTTGCGTCGTGGGGGCTTTCGGTACTATTCGGCCGGTATTTGGCTCCGGCGATTCCTGGTCTAGATAGTGCTGAAAGTATTCACCGGTTTGCTGGGGTGCTGTTAGCCGCATGGTTTCCAGCTCCGGTTCGACGATCGCGGCATTTGTTGATACCGCGATCGCGGGTAGGAGCGCGTGCCCCGCATTCGCCACGAAGTAGAACAACGATTCCAGCGTTGCATCGGGAGGAACTTCCGCAGCCACTTGGATGAAGAGATCACCAGGAACGACAAGTCCGTCGTCGCGCTCGATCCAGCGGGTTGAATGCTTAACGTCGAAGTTAAAGTTGCCGACCTGAGTTTTCAAACATAGGTCGATGCCATCTTCGAACACCGCCGCCGATGGCCCTCTGAATGTCGCAAGCAACAGTTTATTCGTCATGCGAGGTACACCAAGGTGATGGCAGCTGATCCAACAGGTTGTAACTGCGACCGGGGTGGCCACAAACGTCCCGAGATCCGCTCGTAAATATTGATCGGGACGGCGAGATTCGCATTCGCGGCTTCGTGCACCTCATACTAATTGCATTTCGCTGCGACGTCCGCTTTGGTGGGTTGCAGACGTCGGTTCACGGCCAGGAGCGGACATGCCGGCGCGCTAGCCGCGATTCTGTTGGCGAGCGTACAGACAGCATGCATAAAGCGAGCAAGCCTCCCCTCATCAGCATGCGCCGCATCGCTCGGTGTGGCCGCGCGTGGACGACACCCGCCCAAGGAGGTTGTGTCAGTGGCCTCGCGTTTTCGCATCGGTGACCTGACGCTGGATACCGGCCGGCGTCTGTTGCTATGTGACTCCAAACCGATTCCGCTGGGCCGCCTCACTTATCGACTGCTGCTGACGCTCGTCGAAGCGGCGCCCAACATGGTCTCCCACGAGGGGCTCATCGTTGCGGTCTGGGGCGGCCGCTCCGTGAGCCCGGAGACTATCAGTCAGCGGATCAAGCTACTGCGAGATGCGCTCTCGGACGATGCGCACCATCCCCGCTATCTGGAGCTGGTCCGCGGCCAGGGTTACAGACTGTTGCCGCGAGTCGCGGTCCTGCCAGACGAATCGCCAGCCCGCCGTCGACGCAGATGGCTCGTGCCGACAGGTGCTGCGATCGCCCTCGCCGCGACTGCTGCGATCGTATTCTGGGTGATGACAGCACGGACCGACGCGGTGCCCGAGAGCACTGCGGTCGCGGTACTTCCCTTCGTGGATCTGAGCTCGGGCCGGGATCAGCAGTACCTGGCGGACGGCATCGCAGAGGAGATCATCAATCTGCTTTCCAAGGCCACGACGGTCCGCGTCATCGCGCGCACGTCGTCGTTCTCTTTCCGAGGCAAGGATACGGATCTCGCGCGCATTGCCGAAGCGCTTGCAGTAACGCACGTTCTCGAAGGCAGCGTGCGTCGAGAAGGAGAAAGGATCCGGGTGACCGTCCGCCTCGTAGACGCGTCGAATGGCAGTCGGTTGTGGTCGGAATCGTACGACCGACCAGCGGGGGACATACTGGCGCTGGAAACGAACGTCGCCAGGTCGGTTGCCACGGAGCTCAGGGCGAATCTGCAGAATCTGGCCGATGTTCCTGCCACGGGAGTGAATGCAGAAGCGTACGACCTGTACCTGCGGGGTCAGCACGAGCTGCGAATGTGGCAATTGGGTGAAGCCGTGCGCGATCTCGAACAAGCGATCGCGCTCGACCCCGGGTTCATCCCGGCGTATTACAGCCTCGGTCTCGCGTACCGCGAGGAGGTTGCCGACGTGCAGGTTCCCATGGCAGAGAACCGAGCCAAGCTGCGCGAGATGGTCGCTCGTGGCCTGCGTCTGGCGCCGGAGGATGCAGGCCTGCTTGCGCTCAGTGCGCACGTGGCACGGGATGACGGCGATATCAAGCTCGCGGAGCAGCGATTCGCGACGGCTCTGCAGAAGGATCCCTCGAGCAGGATCGTTCAACGTCTGTACGCGAGTTTAAAGCTCAATCAGGGCTACCCGAACGAAGCGCTCGCGCTGACTCGTCGCGCCCGCGAGATCGACCCGTTGAATTCAAACCTCTACATCGGCGTTTGGGCTTGCTACATGGACCTCGGAAACGCGAAGGAGGCCATCGCAGCGGCCGAGCATTACCGAGAGATCGTCTCCCCGACAGGACCAACCGCGGACGGATTGATAGCCGTCACGCGGTGGATTCTCTTGGGCGATCTTGCCGGGAGCATCGAGCACGACAGCAGACTCGCAGCTCAGATCGAACCGCGCGGGAGCATACCCCCTTGGGTTCCGCTGCTGTATTACGACATTGGCGATCTTCAAACGGCCGACTCCCTGATGGAACGTGGACGATGGGCTTCGCGGAGTGACTACGAGATAGTCGCTGTCGAAGCTTACCGGCATCTCGTCCACGGCGAAATCGAGGAGGCTCGGCGACTGGCTGTTGGTACGCTGACCGCGCCAAAGAAGGTCTGGGGCGGCGACATGGGCGACGTCATTCTCCTGCGGCTCGTAGTCGATGCGATGCTCGAAAGAGGTGAGCCACAGCGCGCCGTGGACTTCCTGGAAACGCTGGCGCCCGAGTATGCTCAGTACAAGGCACGCAAGGAAATCGACCCAGCCGATTTTTCACCCGCTCCCGTTCCGGTCAAGAGCGCGTACTCGTCGTTCTCTGCACTTTACTTCGCCGACTACAGCCGCGCACTGCGAGCAGCAGGCGATGAGGCCGGGGCCAACCAGATGCTGGATCATCTGGAAGCGGTGCTGGAGTTGCGCAGAAGGCGGGGACTCTTCGTCGAGGAGCGCCATGCCGCCGAGGCTCTCGCGCTGCGCGGGCGTACAGAAGCGGCTCTGGACGCACTCGAGAAGGCCGAGCGCGATCGGACGATCTACTATCGCTGGCATCTGGTCTTGAAGCACAACGAAATCTTCGCCGGATTTCGCGACCACCCGCGCTTTGTGGCGTTGGTCGAGAAGATCCAACGCGACGTGAGCCGACAGCGCGAGCAGCTAGGATCGGCGAAGAACTGAGCGAGCGACACTGGCGTCTTAGCCAAACATGTCCGATTCATTCTCTTGCGCGCATGTCCGCTCTGGGGTTCGGAAGCAGACCTCAGAAGTTAACGAACTCCGATGGCACTGCTTCGCAGTGTATCCAGATAGTCGGCCCAGCTCTGCATCATCTTGCTTCGTTCGGAAAGACGCTGAGCTCGGTTATAAGCGGCGCCAACTTCATTTCTTTCGACATGCGCCAACTGCAATTCGATGACGTCGGGTGCCCAGCCTTGTTCGTTCAAGCAGGTGGACGCCATGGATCGAAATCCATGCGCAACCATTTCATCGCCGGAATATCCGAGCCGTCGGAGTGCGGCGTTCAGGGTGTTATCGCTGATTGGTCGCTCTTCGCTACGAAGCGAAGGAAACAGATAGCGACCTTTGCCCGTGATGGGCTTCAAACTCTCCAAGAGCTCCAACGATTGCCGCGAGAGTGGAACGACGTGCGCCTCGCGCATCTTCATGCGTCGGGCCGGCACTCGCCAGAGAACATTCTTCAGATCGAACTCGTTCCATTCAGAACAGCGCAGCTCACTGGGTCGCACAAAAACCAGTGGCAGCAACTTGAGCGCGTATTCGGTAGCCGGATCTCCCCGGTAGCCGTGAATAGCTCGCATCAGCTCGCCGATCTTCGACGGCTCGGTGATAGCGGGACGGTTGCGTACATTGACCGAGGCCAGGGCTCCACGCAGGTCGGACGCTACGTCGCGCTCGGCTCGGCCCGTTGCAATGGCATATCGGAACACTTCACTGCATTGCGCGCGGACGCGATGAGCGGTTTCATGGAGGCCGCGCTCCTCGATTGCTCGTAACGCGCTCAATAACTGCGCCGCACTAAGTTTGGTGAGCGGCTGCCTCCCGAGTCGCGGAAAAATGAAAGACTCGAGCCTGGCAAGTTTCAGATCTGAAGTGCGGGGGTTAAGGCTCTTCGCCTTCAGCGCCAAGAATTCGCGTGCGATTGCCTCGAAGGTATCAGGTAGTGCCTGCTTCTCTGCCCTGCGCTTTCGGCGGGATCGATGTCCGCAGCGAGCAAACGCTTTGCTTCATCGCGCCGCTCGCGCGCGAGCTTGAGGGAGACTTCCGGATACTGTCCGAAGCTCAGCAGCTTCTCGCGACCGTGAACTCGATACTTCATGCGCCATAGGCGCACACCGCTTGGGTTCACCAGCAGGTAGAGCCCTTCGCCGTCGAAAAGCTTCTTCGGTTTCGCCTCAGATTTGGCATTACGGTCGCCGTGTCCGTGAGCTGTGACATTTGGGGGTATCCGTTCCATGGACTTCACGATACCCCCCCAAAAATACCCCCACGAGACCGTGGCTGTCCATGGAGATGAGTGGACGCCCCTGGAGCAAATACCCGCTTGGAACAAGGCTTTGCTGAGTCTGCTGGACGTTGGCGGACGTCACTGGACGTCAGTTGGCTCCCCGGGCCGGATTCGAAGTCGAGCGTAAGTTCTTGAGCGCACGAATCGTCTGAGCGAAGGATGAGCGGCGTACTCTCAGCGATACCCCACTCATTCAAGGCCGGATCCCGGTTGCCCCCGCGATCCTCCTCTAGCCCCACGAGCGCCACGCCTCGTCACTTTCCGCTGGCTCGGCGCGACTCGGCGGGAGACGCTGCGCAAAATCCAAAAACCGATGGTACCGACATGGCATCTCGAATCCGCGCCCTCTGGTCATGTTTCGTCCTTCTGACGGTCGTCTTCGCAAGCCCGGTGCGCGCCGATGCAGGCTGGGGCTTCTACGGCGGCGATGCGGGCGGTACGCGATACAGTGAGGCAGCGCAGATCACGCCCGCCAACGTGGATGACCTCATCCCCGCATGGAGCTACCAGACCGGTGATTCGAGGCGGCGCCCGTCCGAGGCGTTCAGCCGCTCGAGCCTAGAGAATACCCCTGTCCTCGCAAATGGCCGGCTTTTGCTTTGCACGCCGTTCAACGAGGTGATCGCGCTCGATCCTGGTACCGGCGCAGAACTGTGGCGCTTCGATCCCGGCATCGCAATGGATGTCCGTTATGGGAACGGCTACACGTGTCGCGGCGTGTCCGCATGGACGGATGCGGCAGCCTCGCCCGACGAGGTGTGCGCCCAGCGTGTCTTCGTCGCCACGAACGACGCTCGCCTCATTGCGCTCGATCAGCGCTCCGGCCGGCTGTGCGGGCACTTCGGGTCGAATGGAATCGTGAGCGCGAAGTCGGAGACGGATCTGTTGTGGAGCGGCGAGTTTCAGATCACCTCACCGCCGGTGATCGTGTCGAGCGTCATCATCGTCGGCTCGTCGATCAGCGACAACGCGCGAGTCGATGCTCCGCGAGGCACAGTGCGCGCGTTCGACGTGCGGACGGGAGAGCCTCGCTGGCTTTGGGACCCCGTTCCGCGTAACCCAGCCGATCCGGCGACTTCGTCGTGGGGCGATGCCTGGCAGAACGTGGGTCATGCGAATGTGTGGGCGCCGATGTCGGCAGACGAGCGCCGCGGGCTTGTGTTCCTTCCCACCTCGAGTGCGAGTCCGGATTTTTTTGGTGGACTGCGACCCGGAGCAAACGCGCATGCGAACTCGATCGTCGCGCTGAAGGCCGAGAGCGGCGAAATTGCGTGGGCATACCAGACGGTCCACCACGATGTCTGGGACTACGATGTGCCCGCGCAGCCTACGCTCGCGACGTTGGATCTCGACGACGGCAAGCGCGACGTGGTGATTCAGGGCACGAAGATGGGGTTCGTATTCGTGCTCGATCGCGATACCGGTCAGCCGGTGTTTCCCGTCGAGGAACGCCCAGTACCCCAAGACGGCGTCGCTGGCGAAGTCCTTTCGCCCACGCAGCCGATACCGGTGCACGTGCCCCCGCTCGTGCCGCAGAGGATCGACGCGAACGAGGCGTTCGGGTTCACGCCGTGGGATCGCGGGGCGTGTCGTGATCTCATGGCGAAGGCGCGAAGCGAAGGCTTGTACACCCCACCATCGCTCCAGGGCACCCTGCTGTTTCCGTTCACCGGAGGTGGCGTGAACTGGGGCGGGGTCGCTCTCGACCCGCGGCGGCAGGTGTTGTACGCGAATACAAGTCGTCTTGTTCACCTCGTGACGTTGTTCCCCGCGGCCGACTTCGCCGATTGGGAGCGCCGCTATCCGGACGAGGAAGTATCGCCGCAGCGGGGCGCGCCCTTCGGGATGAAGCGGGTCTATCTGCGCTCGCCGCTCGGCTTGCCGTGCAATCCGCCGCCGTGGGGCACGCTCGCTGCGATCGACCTCAAGGCCGGAAGGATCCTGTGGGAATCGACGCTCGGGACGACCGAATCGCTCGCACCGCTCGGGCTCGCATTGCACACCGGCACTCCGAGTTTCGGCGGGCCGCTGGTCACAGCGGGCGGCGTCGTTTTTATCGGTGCGACGCTCGACCGCTATTTGCGCGCCTTCGATGCGGCGAGCGGCAAGGAACTCTGGCAGGGCCGTTTGCCGGCCCCTGCAATCGCGACGCCTCTTACCTACGAGTGGGAGGGCCGTCAATTCGTGCTCGTCGCGG
>DATCXH010000960.1:0-5092 GCA_036565925.1 Vicinamibacterales bacterium | reverse complement strand
GATGAGATACGCGGACATGGCCAGCTCGAGGAGCTTTGCAGGTTCGAGCTGTGAGACTGCATCCAGCTCACGGAGCCGATCGTAGGTCGCTGTCCAGTCAGCCATTGTTGTCGGACGTGTTAATCAATTGTATGCAGACAGCATCCGACCCGAATCAGCCCATCCCTGTTCACATGGGAGTCTGCCCGGGACTATCAACACGATCAGCGGTCGCGAACCCGAGCGTAACAACTCGGTAACATCAGCTCGATACCGTACGGGGACGCGTTCATATGCAGGAGGCCATGGTGTGAAGAGAAGTCTGACGATGTTCGCAGCGGCTACCGTCATAGCCACAATGGCATCCGACGCGTACGCGCATCACAGCCATCCGTATTTCTACGATCAATGCAAGACCGTGACGATCGAAGGGCGAGTCGAGAAGGCCGAGTGGAAGGATCCGCACACGTTGATCGTTGTCAGAGTGGATGACGAATCGCTCTACACGATCGACTGGAACGGCCTGAGCGCTCTCACGCGCGACCGCGTCATCGGACCTGCGAAAGAGGCGCTCGTGTTTGGAGCCCGTGTCGCAGTCAGCGGCAACCCAATCAGAACTGCGGCGCAGATACGCGAGCATTTCCCGGAGTTCACGAGTGACGTGAACCCGAGAACCCTCGACCCCATGTCGATACGCCGCGTCGACAACAGTTTCAACTGGGCGCAGCCGCGCCCAGTCGCGAGCCCGCCCGACTGCAATCGAAAGTAAGAACGCAGGCCGAGCTTCGGCCGGCAAGGCCGCTGAGATGAGGCAAAGTTTCGAGTTGCGATAGGTCTGTTCGGCCGTCATAGAATGACTGCTCGATCGTCGGGGACAGCCGTAATGTGGCTGAGGGCGCCATGCCGAATCTCCTCGATTACGGGACACTGCTGACGGCTTCAGGGATCGTCGCAGGTGCATTGCTGATGCTGCTGGCAATGCAGGTTCGCACACCCTACCCTGGCTTCCTCCGGTTGGTGTTGGCCATGGACATCCTGGCCGCCGCATTCATCATTGGCGGCTTAAAAGGGTATGCCCCCGACTCCATCTGGATCCTTCAGTTCACGGTTCTTGCGACCTTCGGATTGATCGACAACGGACTGCGAACGTTCTGCGGGCTGCCACACCGGGGCCGTTGGTCCCTTCTGTATGTCCCGGTCGGGATGGCGTTACAGCTTTTCCTCCATTTCACGCAACCCCTCCATTTCAGCATCGTCGCGACTTCATTACTCATCGTCCCCATCGCTCTTGACGTCGCTGTGCAGTTGCTGAGAGCCGAACCGCCGAAGGGTCGATGGTTCGGCTACCGATTCGTCGCAGCCGTTGCTCTGTTGACGTGTCTGACAGCGGTTGTCCGGGTTGTGACCATCGCGCTCTTGCGTCACGAGGCTTCTCCCTATTTTTCTGCCTCGATCGGCAATACGGCCTTCTTCCTCCTCGTGCTGATCCTCGTCGTCACCTTGTCATTCGGGATTACGACCCTGGCGCACGAGCGGCTCGTGGCTGACGTGAAGGCGGAGCACGAGCAGAGAATGCGTATCCAGAACCAGCTCGCCGAAGCGGAGCGCGCGGCGACCGTGGGGAGGATGGTCGCAGGGGTCGCGCATTTCTTCAACAATCAGATGGCCGTGATCCAGCTCGCATGTCCGCTTCTTCACGATGCTGTCGGCGCGTCGAACGCAACCGTCGCGCCGCTGGCTGAGGCAATTGACACAGCGAGCAAGCGTGCTTCGAATATCACCGGCCGGCTGCAGCAATACGCGCGGTCCAAGATCCTTCGGAGTTCTTCGTTCGACCCTACACAACTCCTCGATGCGATCATTCCCGACGTGCGTGCGGCCGCAGGCGAGAAGGTCGAGGTCATCACATCCCGGTCGTCGCACGTTTCTGCGGTGCAACTGGATCCAGATCTGTTGAAAGACGCGATGCTGGTCTTAACCCGAAATGCCAAGGACGCAATGCCGGCGGGCGGCAAGCTGACAATCTCCGTGCGGGAAGAAGTGGTTGACCCGCCTCAGGCCGAGCAACTCAGTCTGTCGCCGGGCACATTCGTCCTCACGTCCGTGACGGACACGGGACATGGAATGGACAACGAGACCCAGCGGCACCTGTTCGAGCCGTTCTTCACGACGAGGGGGCTTGGCAATGCTGAGGGGCTGGGACTGGCGAGCGCTTACGGCTTCATCCGACAGAGCGGCGGGACGATCGTCGTCAGCAGCAAGCTCGAAGAAGGTTCGAAGTTCGAACTCTATCTTCCCACCGCTTCGAGGAGCCCGACCACGGTCAGCGCGTAAGCCCTTTCGTTACTTCCTCGCAACAAATCGGCCGAGCGCGCTGTCGATCAGCGTCGACTCAGTCAGTTCATTCGACAGCGGCGTCGGAAACTTCACGGTGAGAGTCGTCGCGAGGTCGTCCTCACCCGCCTTGTTGAAGAACAGGCGAACGCGATCGCGGTCGATCTGAACCTTCTTGACGATGAATGAGACGCCAGGCGCGTATCGCACCAGCATCAGCGGCTCGATATCCTGGACGGCGCCGTCAGCGAGGTGTGCGGTGCGGATGTACTGGTTCCGCATCTTCGTCACGATACCCTCGGGATCCTTGTCGATGATGTCGTCTTCTTCCTCTCGTCTCGAGTCGAACTGGTAGTAATACATTCCTGCCGGCGTCACCACGGTGAGTCCGCTGACTCGAGATTTGCGCTTGACGATCGGTAGATGTCGGCTGCGCTCGTCGAACACGACGCTATACAGCATTCGCTGGACAACGACGGTCCGGCCTTCCCAGGCGTCCTGAAACGTCTTTTTGCCAGATCGATTTCCCGCCTGAAGCGAGACCGTGGGCGCCAGTGCCATGCACAGGATCAACACCAGATGTTTTGGTGAAGACATATCGCGCAGCCGAGCAAACGACGTACCTGGCAGCGATGTCGGTCGGCGATGAGACCGGCATTGGCCGGATCACGCAACTGTCGAAGGAATTACATAACCGTGCCGATCAATTCGATGACCCGTTCGCCCTTGCACCGACGAGAAGGTGGAGGATTGATTCGCCGAACGCCGACCCGATCATCGATCACTGCCCTGTTGTGGTACCCGGTCGAACAGCATCCATTGATGTCCGCAGGCTGTGCACTTGAACTCCAGCATGCCGGCGCCAGGGCGCACGTCGCCTGCTGGTTGATGACACTTCGGGCACGGGATGTTTGTCGCCTGCGGCGCGGACGCCGTGCGGTCCTTCTCTGTCAAAGCACGCCCCTCTACTGCGATTCCCGCACTCTACCCATCACGACGGTTTCGAGGCGACCGTCCACCACGATCGATCGTTGAACGTTTTGATCGGTCACAAGTCCACCGCGCCCGTCCGGCCGCGACCGCTCGATGACGCGCTCGGTCACCTGCAGTCGGTCGCCCGTTCGCTCACTCACTGTTCGCGTCGTCTCCGAGCCACCGTCCGACAGGGTCGTTCGGACGATTTCGACCTGTCGCACCGGTTGCTGTGCCAGCGAACCGCCGTTGTTGATGTCCGGCCTGTAGATTTCTTCGGTGTGAAACGTCTGGCCGCCGGCGGCCCATTCCCTGCTGACGATCCGCTCGTTCTGCACCAGGTTCCCGGACGTATCAGGCCTGTAAATCAGTTCGATCCCCTCGGTAGTGCCATTCGCCACGCTCCGCGTGAGCATGCGCTGCTCCACGACGTTCCATGTGCCGCGACCGGTCGGATCGACAGACGTCGTGGTTTCCCGCTCCACTACTTGATCACCGACTTGACGTTCGCCCTGCTGGATGCGCTCGGTCGCGACAAACCCGCCGGCATTAATCGAGGATTCGGTGACCTCGATGTTCGTGACAAACAGTCCGTTTCCTCGCGCCGTCCGCTGCTCGCGTTCGCGCCGCGTCGTGCGAGACCGTCCATCGAAGTCCACATCCACGAACTCGCGAGCGATCTGATGGCCTCCGTCCGGTTGGGCAACCCGCTGCTCTTCCATCACGGACACCAAGCGCTGACGACCGTCTGGACCCGCGACGAACTCGTTCCGAGTTCGCTGACTCGTGCCCGCGTCGCGCCGGACTGTCTCATCCACCACTTCGGAGAGCACGGTCATGTTCCCACGTGCCGAGGGCCCCTCGACGACGGACCGCGTCAGCGTGCGGCCGGGCGCTTCTCGCGCGGCTTGCGCATCCGCGGTTGGTATGGCGAGCGAGCTCCACAGCCCGAGCATGAGCCCCGATGTCATGGCAACTGATCGACGCATGGTGGTCCTCCGTAGCTCCGGCTCGAGCCTTCGTCATCTCACCGGCACGAGCGGCGTCCTGCCGGGCGGCGGTTGCGTGGCGGATCCCGTACCCGGTCCCCACACATCGACGCCCTCGGAGCTATTGCCTTTCGTCGCTTCGGGCGCAATCGGCCCGACGAGCGTGAAACCGCGTCCTGCCGGTCGCGCAGGCGGATTCGCCGGATCGACACGGACGCCTTTCCCGAGAATGGCGGCGATCAGCTCGTTCTGTACGAGCTGCGCGACGATGCTCCGATCGAAGGTGGGCGGATCGATCTCGCCCCAGTCCTGGTGCACGATGTCGAAGTACAACCTGTCGCCAACGATCGTGATGTTCTCCATCGCCCCAATCGTGTAGGGGTTGTCGCAGCGTCCACACACCACACCGCGCAGGCGATCACCAACCAAAAGAAACGTGAAGAGCTGCCTGTTCATCCCCAGACCAAAGGACGCGATCCAGGTGCCGACGAGGTCCGATGGCTGCAACGATTTGAACGGCCCGGCCTGCCAGTACGGAGCGGCGCCGGCGCCACGGCCTCCTCCTCCACCACCGCCCGCGGCTCGTATCGTTGGCTGCGCAGATGGAGTTCCAGGCGGGAGGTGATATGCCGGTGCGCCGCCGGGGTCGGCCCCGCGCGGATCCTTGATGAGCGTCAGTGCCTTCCCGTTCTGAATGTTTGCGGCACCGGTCACGATCAGCCGACCATCGACGAGCATCGCGTGTTGATCGTCGACTGTCGCGATACTGCCGTCGCGCTTGACGAACGTGACCGTAAAGGCGATGCCCGTCTTCTCGT
>DATCXH010000862.1:0-5064 GCA_036565925.1 Vicinamibacterales bacterium | reverse complement strand
CGTCCGCCGTTCCGCGAAGTGCTGACGCACGGATTCCTCATCGATCTCGAGGGACGCAAGATGTCGAAGTCCCTCGGCAACGTGATCGCGCCGCAAGATGTGATCAAGGAAAGCGGCGCCGAGATCATCCGCCTCTGGGTCTCGATGACCGAGTTCACCGAGGAACTGCGGGTCAGCAAGGAGATTCTCACCCGCGTCGTCGACGTCTACCGCAAGCTGCGGAACACGTGCCGCATCCTGGTGGCGAATCTGTACGACTTCGATCCAGCCACCGATATGGTTCCTGTGGACGCGCTCGACGAAGTCGACCGCTTTGCGCTGGCCCGATACGCCGAAGCTGCGCAGCGGATGATTCGTGCCTACAACGAGTACGATTTCTCGGTCGTCTCGCAGACACTGAACACGCTGGCGACCGTCGATCTCAGCGCCTTCTATGTGGACGTAACCAAAGATCGGATGTACACGCTAGGGGCGAAGTCGCGAGAACGGCGTTCGACGCAGACGGTGATGTATCTGATCTCAGAGGGACTCGCGCGTCTCCTGGCGCCGATTCTGCCGGTGACCGCGGATCAACTGTGGCATCACATCCCGGGCCGCAGGTCCTCGTCGATTCACCTCGAGGAGCTGCCCAAAGTTGAAGCCTACTCGGACGCGCCGCTGCTCAAGACGTGGGAGGCGCTGCTCGACGTGAGAGAAACGGTCAACGCGGCGCTGGAGGAGAAGCGCAAGAACAAAGTGATCGGCACTTCGCTCGGTGCGCGGGTCATCATCAATGCATCGGGCCCGATTGGTGCCTTGCTGAAGAGCCGGCAGGACGACCTCCCGATGCTCTTCAATGTCTCCGACGTCGCGCTCACCGTCGCCGCGATCGACGGCGCCAACCAAGTGCGCGTCGACGTCGAGAAGGCACCGGGCGTGAAGTGTGCGCGGTGTTGGCGATTTGTGCCGAGCGTGCGAACCGAACCGGACTGCGCCGGCATCTGTGACCGGTGCGTTGATGCCCTTGCCGGCTTCGTCAACTGCTGACGTGGCATTCGTTCGTCGCGCGCTCCTCGTGTGGGTGATCGCCCTGGTCGTGCTTGCGGATCAGGCAGTGAAAGCTCTGGTACGCCCGCGCCTCGACCTGTACGAGAGCATCACCGTCATACCCGGCTTTTTCAGCCTGACGCGGGTCCATAACACCGGGGCCGCGTTCGGCTTGATGAACAGCATCGACTTTCCATTCAAGGCAGCGGTGCTGGCGCTCTTGCAGACGGCGGCGCTGATCGGTCTCACGGTCTATGTGGCGATGCTCGCACCCGAGCAACGCCTGACCAGGGTAGGACTATCGTTCGTCATCGGCGGCGCGATCGGGAACCTGATCGATCGCGTCATGTTTGGCTACGTGCTCGATTTCTTCGATTTCTATCGGGGAGGCTGGCACTTCTGGGCTTTCAATGTGGCCGACGCCGCCATTAACATCGGCGTCGCACTGATGATCCTCGAGATGCTCGGGGTCAGGCGGCTCTACCGTGTATCCAGAACTGTTTAGCATCGGCCCGGTCACCGTCTACTCGTACGGCGTGATGCTCGCCGCGTCGTATCTGCTCGGTCTCCGTCTGGCGATGACACGCGGCAAGAGTCGCGGGCTCGACAGCAATCGGGTCCTCGACCTCGGCATCTACATCATCATCGCCGCGCTGGTCGGTGCCAAGCTCCTGCTGTTGGTCGTCGATCGCGATCAGTTCCGTTCGCTGTCCGATTTGTTTTCGCTGGTGCGCGCCGGAGGCGTGTTTTACGGCGGCCTGCTCGTGTCGGTTGCGGTCGCCTTCTGGTACATGAACAAACATCGCATGCCCTTCTGGACGACGTGCGATGTGTTTGCACCGGCGATTGCGCTGGGCCACGTCACTGGTCGCCTCGGGTGTATGGCGGCGGGCTGCTGCTACGGCAAACCGACCGACGTGCCTTGGGCCATCGTCTTCACGAATCCGCTTGCGGCCGCGAACGTCGGGACACCGCTGAATATTCCTCTGCACCCGACACAGCTCTACGAGGCGGGCGCCGAACTGCTGATCCTCGTGCTCCTGCTCGCGACCGAAAAGCGGTGGCGCCCGTTCCCTGGCCGCACGTTCTGGGCCTACATGCTGCTCTACGCGATCTCGCGCTACATCATCGAGTTCTATCGAGGCGACCCGCGCGGTATGGTGCTCGGGATGTCCACGTCGCAGTTCATCTCGCTCATCCTTGCCCCACTCAGTCTGGCGATGCTTGCGTGGCTTCGCCACTCGAGCCCCGAGACACCGCAGGAGATGCGCGGACGTCGGAAGGCGGCCGCCTGAAGGCGGCGGCCTGAAAGGCTCGGGGCTTTGAGCCTTGGGCTTTGGGCCAGGCTTTAGGCTTTCGGCTTTGGGAATCGATCTCGTCGTAACGGCCGACGCCGAAGGGCAGCGTTTAGACCGCTATCTGGTCTCTGTCCTCGCCGAGTACTCACGCTCTCAGATCCAGAAGCTCATCGCAAACGGACACGTCACCGTGCGTCGGCGACCGGCGCGCACGATCGATGCGCGGGCCAACCTGCCGGTTCACGAAGGCGATCAGGTGGTGGTGAATGCTCCCGAGGCGACGGCATCAGCGGTCGGCGCGGAAGCGCTGCCGCTCGACATCCTTTATCAGGACGCGGATCTCGTCGTGTTGAACAAACCGGCGGGCATGGTGATTCACCCCGGCGCCGGGCATGGATCGGGCACGCTGGTGAACGCGCTGCTCCACCACGTCACCGATCTCAGTGGCATCGGTGGAGAGTTGAGGCCGGGGATCGTCCACCGGCTGGATCGCGGCACATCGGGCGTCATGGTGATCGCCAAGAACGACCGCGCTCATCAGGAGCTGTCACGTCAGTTTCACGATCGCGAGGTCGAGAAGGAATACATCGCCCTGGTGTGGGGCGTCGTCCAGGCTGGGAGGCGCATCGACGCCGCGATCGGGCGCGATCCAGTCCATCGACAAAAGATGTCGGCGCGGGCCAAGCACGCGCGCGAAGCAGTCACACGGATCACGCGCGCACATCATCTGCCTGGACTCACGCTGTGTCAGGTCGCGATTCACACCGGACGCACGCATCAGATCCGCGTGCACCTGAGTGCGATCGGCCATCCGATTGTGGGGGATTCGTTGTATGGCGGTGTTCACCGCCGGGTGCCGGGCGATATCCGCGCGGTACAGCGACTCGAGCGTCCCTTCCTGCACGCGGCGCGACTGGCGTTCACGCACCCAACCGAGCAGCGCCGTCTGCAGTTCATCGCACCACTTCCGTCAGACCTCGAAGACATCCTCCTCGATCTCCCCGGCTGGCCTCCAGAAGAGAAAGAGAAAGAGCGATAACGATGAAGCCGATCGTCCCACGCGAGATTCAGACGGTGTATCGCGGTCGTGTTTTCACCGTGCAGATCGAGACGATCACGCTACCCAAGGGTGGCGAGCTGAATGCCGAGATCATCCGGCATCCTGGTTCGGTGGTGATTGTCCCGGTTACTGACGCCGGCGAGATCGTGCTGGTGCAGCAGTATCGTCACGCAATTGGCCGGCTGGCGTGGGAACTGCCTGCCGGCAGCCTGAAGCCTGGTGAGAACATCGAACGTGCCGCCATCCGTGAGTGCCATGAGGAAGTCGGTCTGATTCCGGCGAGCATGCGGCGCGCCGGCGCCTTCTTCCCGACGCCGGGCTACTGTGACGAGGAGATGCACTTCTTCATCGCCTCGGGACTGCGAACGCCTGGAACCGGCGACGAGGCTGCACATCAGGATGAGGACGAAGACATCGAGGCACGTCCGTTCCCGCTCGAGAAACTACGGGCGATGATCGCGTCAGGGGAGATCGTTGATTTGAAGACCGTCGCCGGACTCTCGTTCCTTTGAGGCTCGTGCCTCCTCGAAGGTCGCGCAGTGAATCTGCACGAGCGTGTCGAGCGAGCGAGGATAGCCACCGGCGAGCACGACGACCACCGGAACACCAGCGTCTCGGCACGACGCCAGCACCAGCCGATCGCGTTGCCGCGCGCCCGCCGACGTCAGCCCGAGACCGCCGATCTGGTCTTCGTGATGCACGTCGCCTCCGGCGACGTAGAACGCAATCTCCGGCTTCGTCGCGAATACGCGCGGGAGGGCATCACGCAATCGATCGAGGTATTCACGGTCGCCGACGCCACTCTCGAGACCAATATCCAACGAGCCGCGCGGCTTGAATGCTGGATAGTTGTGCTCAGCGTGTATTGAAAACGTGAACACGCGGTCGTCGCGCTGAAAGAACGCAGCGGTGCCGTTACCGTGATGCGCGTCGCAATCGATCACCGCGGCGCGCTCGATGCGACCGTCACGTTGCAACAGACGTATCGCGAGTGCCACGTCATTGAAAAGACAGAAGCCTTCGCCGTGATCCTCGAAGGCGTGGTGAAAACCGCCGCCGATATTGCCGGCCACGCCACCACAGGAAGGCTCGATTGCGGCGCGTGCGGCGGCCAGCGTCCCCCCGGTCATCAGTCGCAACTGCTCCATGACGCGCACCGACCACGGCAGCTCCAAGCGACGAATTTCCATCGGCGTCAGTGTGTTCGTGCGAATCTTCCGCAGAAACTCGGCGGTATGAACGAGCGCGAGGTCGGCCCACGATACCGGCTCGGGTTCGAGAAATTCGAAACCGCGGCGGGCACGCAGCTCGCGATACACCGCCTCGTACTTCAGCATCGGAAACACGTGGTCTCCGAGCGTGACGAAGTGATAGTCGGGTGAGTAGACGAGAAACATCGGCCTTGGGCTCCAGGCTGTGGGCTTTAGGCTGCCCAGAGTCTAGAGCCAAGAGCCTCGAGCCCAAAGGCCAAGCTACTGCAAGGGTGCCGGCACTCGCCGCGCCGTTTTGCGATCGGCGCGAGTCTTGGCGCCTGTCGTCGGTGGCATCAGTGCGAGCAGCAGGACTTCATCCACGCTGTGCACGTAATGGATGGTCAGCTCGCGCCGCAGCTCCTCGTTGAGATCCTCATTGACGTTCTTCTGGTTCTGACGCGGCAGGATGATCTCGCGAATGCCGACC
>DATCXH010000349.1:0-6862 GCA_036565925.1 Vicinamibacterales bacterium | reverse complement strand
TTTCGGATAAGAAGCGCAGCGTCCTGGTCATAGAACGCCGGCCCGCGTGAATTCAGGATCGGCGTGTTGCATCGATCACGCATTCACGAGGAGTGACGCCATGCCGCTGCTGACACCCGACCCGACGTTCTACCCTTCGCCAACGCTGGCGACGCAAGCGCCACCGGAGAAGCTGGCCTACGTCGCGCTGATCAATCCGGACAAGACCGGCAGACCCGATGCACTCGGCGTCGTGGACGTCGATCCTGACTCGAAGGCCTACAGTCGCCTCGTCGGTCACACCGACATGGTGACCGCCGGCGACGAACTCCATCACTTCGGTTGGAACGCGTGCAGTTCGTGTCTCTGTCCGTATGCACCGCATCCCCACATGCAGCGACGCTACCTCGTCGTGCCGGGCATCAATTCGTCGCGCATCCACATTCTCGACACGAAGCCCGATCCGCGACAGCCGAAGATCGTGAAAGTCATCGAGCCGGAGACGCTCTTTCAACGCACGGGATATGCCGCGCCTCACACCGTGCATTGCGGCCCCGACGGCATCTTCATGACCGCGCTGGGCGCGCCCGACGGCAACGGACCCGGAGGCACATTCCTCCTCGATCCAGAAACCTTCGAGGTCAAGGGCCGATGGGAGCTCGATCGCGGACCGCAGCAACTTGCCTACGACATGTGGTGGCATCTCGGATGCGACACGATGATCACCAGCACCTGGGGCACGCCCAACATGGTGAAGGATGGCGTGAACCCCGAGCTGCTGCTCTCGGGCAAGTACGGTCACTCGCTGCACGTGTGGGACCTGCGTCGACGTCGTCACGTTCAGGAGCTGTTACTCGGAGACGAGCAGCAGATGGTCCTCGAACTCCGTCCTGCTCACAATCCGACGCGCGCTTATGGGTTCGCCAGCGTGGTGGTGTCGCTGAAGGACCTCTCCTCGTCCATCTGGTTGTGGTATCGCGAGCCAGGCAAGCCGTCGAACGGCTCGGCCTCGTGGGCAATCAAGAAAGTGATCGACATTCCCGCGCAGCCGGCGGACCCGGAGAAGCTGCCGCCATTTCTACAGGGCTTCAAGGCAGTCGCGCCACTCGTCACCGACATCAATCTGTCGGTGGACGATCGCTTTCTGTATGTCTCGTGCTGGGGGCTCGGAGAGTTTCACCAGTACGACGTCAGCGATCCGTTCACGCCGAAGAAAGTCGGCTCGATCACACTCGGCGGCATCGTCAACCGCGCGGCGCACCCGAGCAAACCGCACCAACCACTGAATGCCGGACCGCAGATGGTGGAGCTCAGTCGCGACGGCCGGCGCGCCTACTTCACGAACAGCCTCTACACGCCGTGGGATGAACAGTTCTATCCGGACGGAGTCAACGGCTGGATGGCCAAGGTCGATCTGCATCCTGACGGCGGCATGGAACTGGACAAGAACTTCTTCGTGGAGACGAACGGCCTGCGGCCGCACCAGGTGCGGCTCGATGGCGGCGACGCCTCGTCTGACTCGTACTGTTACGCGTAACCCGCGTCAGGAGGAACTGTCATGGACTGGCACGCGATGGTGTTTCTCGGCGCGTATCACGGCATCAACCCCGGCATGGGATGGCTGTTCGCGGTCGCGCTCGGCATGCAGCAAGGCCATGCACGTGGTGTCTGGCGCGCACTGCCCCCAATTGCTCTCGGTCACGCGATGGCTGTGGGCGTTGTCCTGCTGTGTGTCGGTCTGGCGCAAGTGGTCATCCCGATGGACACGCTTCGAGTCCTTATCGCCGCGATGTTGACGATGCTCGGACTCTATCGGCTGTGGCGACACCGGCATCCGCGGTTCGGCGGGATGCAGGTGGGGGTCCTCGATCTGACCGTCTGGTCGTTTCTCATGGCGTCGGCACACGGTGCGGGTTTCATGGTGGTGCCGTTTGTGATGTCGCCGACACCAATGGTGTCGGGCGCATCGATGCTGTCGGCAGCGGGCCACGAACACATGCATCAGATGGCGGCTACGACCATGGGTGCGGCGAACGGGGGAATCGCGGTGGCCATTCACACGCTGTCGTACCTGGTCGTGATGACGTTGGCGGCGTGGATCGTCTACCGAAAGCTGGGTCTCAGCCTGCTGCGAAAGGCGTGGCTGAACATGGACTGGGTGTGGGCCGGCGCGCTGGTGCTCACCGGTCTCGTTGTGCTGCTGCAGTAGGGCCAGGCATGCCTCGCCTTGAACATTGATCACGAGGAGGAGTTATGCGCGAATCACGTGTTCGTTTCATCCGCCAGCTAGGCGTGACGACTCCGAACGTTGACGACAATCTGTATTCGGCGTTGATGCTGCAACCCAGAATCATCGCGGTCATCGTCGCGCTCGGCATCGTCGCCCAGAGTCCGTTGCTGTTTCTGGTTCTCTCGGTGGTGCTGCTGTGGAGCGCGCTCGTTCCAAGCCTCAATCCATTCGACGCGATCTACAACTTCGTCGCACGGCGGCGCGGCGTCGCGCCGTTGGACATCGCGGCGGCGCCTCGACGCTTTGCGATGGGCATGGCGGGGACAGTCGCGCTGACGATTGGCGTCGCCCTCGCTGTCGGCGCGTCCATCACGGCCTGGGTGTTCCAAGGGCTGTTCGCCGTTGCGGTGATACAAGTCGTCTTCGGTGACATCTGCGGCGCGGCGAACCTTTACCACCTGCTCCATCGAAGTCCGATCTCGAGACCTGCGTCGTGAGAAGGTGATGTCACGATGGTCACAAGGACATGAACTCCGTGATCTCAGTTCGTTAGACCCACGAGCGCGACGCGCTGGTCGGTAACCGCCAGTTCATGAACCCATCGGTCGCGCAGAGCTGATGCTCTGCGTTTCGGGATTGGTTGAGTGAGCGGTGGGGCACGGAGGAAGAGCGTCGCGGTTCGGAGGGTGACGGGCCATCAACGCCCATCGCTGGACATCCTAGGGCCACTCGCTTCCAACGTCGGGCTTTCTCAAACTCGACGCTGACTGCATCGCGTCGGAACACGGCACCATGCACAACTTTCATCCTGTCAGGGTTTGTCGGTGCCGTCTCAACAAGAATGCGGCCCGCAACACACTGCGTTTTCCGTCTTGGCAGGAATAGTGCTCCGACATGACGCCGATTGACGTTGAAGCTCAGTCAGGAGGAGTGGTCATGCGACATGTCATCTCGACGATAGCGGCCGTCGCATTCGCCGGCGCGGTCGGTGTGTTCGCGCAGGAGCAGCAGGCGCCGGCACAAGGTCCAGCATCGTCAAACGAGCAGGCGCAGAAGTCGACCGTGACCGGTTGTGTCGTGCAGGCGAAGACAACGGCCGGGGACACGGTGTTCGTCCTCAGCAAGGCCGAAGGCGGTACCGCGCAGATGTACGTGCTTGGAGGAGCCACGCCAGCAGAGTGGTCCGGACATGTAAACAAGAAGGTCGAGGTCGTCGGGCCGGTGCAGGAACCACCACCACCGAGCGCGGACAAGGAAGGCGCACCCGATCCAAAGGTCGTTCGTCCGCCGATGATCGTCGTCGAAACGGTGAAGGTCGTCGCCGAGAACTGCTCGTAATCCCGCGCTCCGCCCTCATCGCCGTGAGACCGATTCGGTCTCACGCGAGCGGCGGAGCGTTGCCTGCATCGACCGGGTGACTTCCGTATACAGCGGGTTGCCCGGACCCGCATCCAGAGAGACCAGCGTCGTCAGTTGCGCGACGTAGGCCCCCTCCTCGTCGCTGCCATTCCGCACATGCCATTCCTCATGGACCAGCACGCTCGCAATTTTTCTGAGCGCATCTAGTTCGCCGCACCGGTACAGCGCGCTCTGCGCACGAATGAAGGCGCGACTCGTCGTGATGAGATAAATGCGCGCGCTGCCGATCGGCACATAGGCATCGGCGTTCACCGAGACGTACTGCGGACGATTCGCGACGAACTCGATCGGCGGAAACGATTCGACGCTGCGGTGCAGCACGGTCAACGCACAGACGAGGACCGTCTCGGCAGTCCACACGGCCAGCCTCCTCGCGAAGGCTGGCCCTTCTATACTCGCCGAAGTCCAGCCCCCAGCTCACTCCCAGGGGTTGTGATCAGGGACGCGACGCGTTGCCGCGCGCCGCCTTCCCGCCGTTTAGAGGAACGAGAACTGCTCCCGTTAGTCCGACGAACGAGAGCCGCTCTCGTCAGGTCTTAGATGTCGAGCGTATCCAGCAGGGCATCGCTGCTCAAGTACGCACTTTGTTGTGAGGTAGGAACCAAAAGGTTACTGACACGCTGCGATATAGTTCGAAACACGGTGCGGAGCACGCAATGCTGAGAGTGGCAGTCAACAATTACGAAGAAGCGAAGGATTGTCCGTTACGGAACGTTCTCGATCAGCTCGGCGACAAATGGAGTTTTCTGATCCTCGCGGTGCTCGAGGACAGTCCCAAACGGTTCAATGAAATCAAGCGGCAGGTTGGCGGCATCTCCCATCGTGTGCTGACACGCAAGCTGCGTGATCTCGAGCGCGATGGCTATCTGTCACGCACCGTGCATCCGGTACGGCCGCCACACGTGGAGTATCAGCTCACGCCTCTCGGACGCTCGCTACTTCAACCGATCAACGCGTTTCTGAACTGGACCGTCACAGCGTTCCCGGACATTCAGCGTGCGCGTGAAGTGTTCGACAAGTCGGCGGCGAGGTCGCCGCGACGATGACACACACCACCGCTCACCAACACGTCGCCGCGTCCGCCGGTCGAGTCCGCTGGGGCCGAATCGTCATCGGCGCCTTCCTTCTCGAAGCGGTGTTGATCGTCGCGGCGGTGCCGCTGCTCGGTTTCGTTGCAAACCCGCTCGCGCCAGGCGCTCAGAACACGTCCGGCGATTACACGATCTTCTTCGTCAGTGTTGCTGCGGCCTGCTTCGTCGTGGGCACCCTGCTTGGCTGGTGGGTGGCGCGACCGTTGACGTCGCAGTTCGCGCTGCACGGCGCGCTCACTGGCATTGTCGCGACAGTGATCTATCTGGCGATCTGCTCGATTCCTCCGACGACGATCCCCGCGGTGGTCGCCGCCTACGGTCCGTTCTGGTTCTTTCTGGCCAACGGGCTGCGTATCGTCGGCGCGACACTCGGTGCAGCGTTTCACAGGCGCCGAGGATGAGCGTGAGCGATCCGTCGAAGACGACCTACGGAGAAAAACACTCACAGGCGCCGCAGGAACTCGATGTGTTCGCCTTCCTCATTGGGAAGTGGGAGGGCAAGGGCAAGACGACGCGCCAGGATGGAACAACCGCGGAGTTCCCCGTCACATGGATCGGTCGCTACATCCTCGATGGCACCGCGATCGCCGACGAGATCCACGCGCCGGCTCCCGATGGCAGTCCGTGCCTTGGAATCAGTCTCCGGCAGTACGACGTCAACAAGCGGACCTGGATCATCGAGTACCTGAACGTCACGCATTCGTTCTTGCGAAGGCAGGTCAATACCGACTCTGGCTCGGTTGACGTCGCCGGCCGGACCGTCACCGTTTCATCAGAATCGCCTGAGGTCTTAATTCGCGAGCACTATCACGTCGCCGATCGCGACAACTTCGTTTATCGCCTGGACGTGTCCAACGATGTCGGGAAGACGTGGAACAAAGGACAGATCGAGATGACCTTCCGCCGCTCCACGAAGTAGACCCATACACTCCTCCGGTTTGCTCAGGACCTCCAGTCCCACAGCCACGCGTACGAGGAGCCAGGACCAAGACGGACCAGGCACAGACCAGGGACCAGGGACCAGACACGGACCAGGGACCAGGGACCAGGCACGGACCAAGGACCAGGGACGGACGAAGAACCAAGTACCAAGGACCATGGACCATTACCAATCGATGTAATTACACCCGCGCCCGGATTCCGATACCCTACAAAAAATGACAACCAGGCGCCTGTTGTTTGTCGTGCTCATCGTGTCGCTGCCGTCAAGTCATCTGGCCGCGCAGTGGATTCGCCATTCCGTTGGAGGGGTGCCTCGTAAAGCAGACGGCAGCGTCGACATGTTGGCCGCAACGCCACGGACGGCTGACGGCAAACCCGATTTCTCCGGCATCTGGACGAGCGATGAAGTCGATCCGCGCCGGCCGAACGTCGCGCCGAATCCTCACGATGCGACGACATCGCGTCGCATGATCAACCTGGGCGTCGAACTCCCCGGGGGCCTTCCCTATCAGCCGTGGCTCGCCACTCTGGTGAAAGAACGATGGGCGGTCAATGCCAAGGACGATCCGCACGTCAAATGCCTGCCAGACAATTTCATTCGCGCCTATGGCATGCCACACCTGTTGAAGTTCGTCCAGACGCCGGGCCTCCTGCTGGTGCTCAACGAATGGAATGCCGGATACCGGCAAGTGTTCACCGACGGCCGGCCGCTGCCAACGGATCCGACGCCGTCGTGGATGGGATACTCGTCGGCGAAGTGGTCGGACGATACGCTGGTCGTGGACTCAATCGGCCTGCGCGACGACAGCTGGATCGACTGGCAAGGCAGCGTTGTTGGTGAGTCCGCCAAGATCCGCGAGGAGATCCGTCGTCCAGACTTCGGCCACCTGGAGATCCGTTTGACGATCGACGATCCGAAGGCCTACACCAAACCGTTCACAGTCACGATCAAGGAGCGCCTGATTGTGGAAGCCGAGTTGATCGATGAAATCTGTCTTGAAAACGAGCGCTCTCTGCAACACATGAAGTGATGCCACAATCAACTGCGATGAAAACGTTTGTGCTCGTCCTGCTCGTCACTGTTTCGCTTTCGGCGCATCATTCGTTCGCGATGTACGACCGATCGATCACCTACGTCTTCACTGGCGTGGTCGAGCGCATCATCCCTGACGGCGCCCACATGCAGATCGTCTTCGTGCCG
>DATCXH010000945.1:0-6808 GCA_036565925.1 Vicinamibacterales bacterium | reverse complement strand
TCGCGACGCGTTGCCGACGACGGTACCATGCGATACGTCTGTCAGTCGACCGAATTGAACAAAGGCACCGAGCCGATTGGGTGGGCTAATCCCGGCACCTACCTTCGCGACCTCGCCACCGGAAATGTGCGTCTGGGACCTTGGCTGACGGGTATCTCGATCGTCTGCTTCAACTGGGTGCAGCGGAAGCGCGGGGGCATCGCCTTCCCGTATTTCGTCCCCACCTCGTCGAAGACCTCTCCGTCGGCGTACCTCGGCTTGCAGCCGGGAGAGCTCGTTCGCGTCAAGTCCAAGGCACGAATTGAGGAAACTCTAAATGTGAAGGGGCGGAACCGCGGGCTTTGGTTCGATCAGGAAACTCTCGAGTTCTGCGGGGGGGAGTTTCGTGTGATCAAGCTCGTCAGTCGGGCAATGACCGAATCGACCGGCGTAGTACGAGAGTTTGGCGCGCCGTGCGTGATCTTGGAAGGCGTGGTTGCGAACGGTGAGTATCGCGCGTTCAATCCCGAGAACGACTACATCTTCTGGCGCGAGATCTGGCTCGAGCGGGTGAACCCGGCCCTGGGCGCGGACGAGCAACAGTCCGTGGAACGCGCGGAGCGGATAAGTCCGGCGAACGTGCCAGGCTGAGAGCCGTTCGGTCCTTAGCCGATTGCCAGGCTGAGCTTTCGCGCGTAGAAGCCTTCGGCGTATCCCGTGGGCGACGCGCACTCCACCCCACGAATTCTCATCACGGCGTCGAACGTCTCCGCTGAGAACCACGACTTCGCTCGTTGCGACCCGAAGCAGGTGTCGAGGAGATCGAGCTTCCGTCGCCGCACGGCCTCGTCGACGGGTACGAAGACGTTCGGTTGGCCGAGATCCCCGTCATATTTCGGAATCTCATACTCGAGAATCAGATGACTGCGGAAGGTGTTCCACGTCAGCTGTGAGATCACGCGGTGATCTTGGTGCCGATCATCACCGCGGTGAGTGAACACCACGTCGGGCGCGAATTCGGACCCAAGGCGGTTGAACTCGTGCTTGATCGCCGCTCCGTCGTGCGGAAAGAACGCGTCGGGAAATCCGAGCACCTCGACGCTCGTCTCCTCGGCACCGGCTAGCATCATCGCGGCGCTCGAGCGCGCCTCGGTTTCGCGAACGCCGATCGCGCCGAATACGACCCACTTGATCGAGATCGCCCGACGTGCCGCGATGAGCCCCAACAGGGTAGCGCCGCATCCGATCTCGATGTCATCCGAATGGGCGCCAAGGCACAGCACACGAAGCTGTTTTTCGGCCGAGCGTACGAAGGACAGCGGAATCATGCGCCGTCCCACACGTACCAGGGAGGTTTCCCGGACGCATAGAGCTCGTCCAGCTTCGCTTTGTCCTTTGCTGTGTCCATCGGCATCCAGAAACCGTCGTAGTTGTACCCGAGCAGCTTTCGTTCTGCGACAAGACGAGAGAACGGCTCTTCCACGAGCTCTTCTCCTTCCTGGATGTAGTCGAAGATCTCCCGGCGGAAGATGAAGAACCCGCCGTTGACACGTAGTCCGGAGTGTGTGATGTCGCGGAAGCCTTCGAGCTGACCATTCTTGTCGAACGAGACGAAATGGTAGCTCAGGTGAGGCCGCATGGCGACGAAGCATCCCACGGCGTTGCTGCGGCAGAACGTCTCGATCTGCTCGGGCAGGGGAATGTCGGAGAGGCCGTCGCTGTAGTTCGCGAGAAAGATCTCGTCGTTGATAACGTGTTTCTTCACGCGCAGGAGCCGCTGTCCGATGTTGCTTGCCGCGCCAGTTTCGACAAACGTGATCCGCCAGTCCTCGATGTCGCTACTCAGCAGTTCGCGCTTCCGCCCGCCTTCTGACAGCACGAAATCATTCGAGATTCCTTCCTCGTAGTTGAGGAAGTAGTTCTTGATCATGTCGCCGCGATACCCCAGGCACAACACGAAGTCCCGATGCCCGTGGTGCGCGTAGAACTTCATGAGATGCCAGATGATCGGCCGGTAGCCGAGGGGAAGCATCGGCTTCGGCACGTTCTCCGCGTAGTCGCGGAGGCGCATGCCCAGACCGCCGCAGAACAGAACGACCTTCATCGGCCCTCCTCGGTGATCATCGACCGATCCCCTCGTACCGCTCGACGGACGTGGCGTCCAAAAGGCGGCGACCATCAATCAACACCGGCGCCGGACTGCGCTTCCTCTTCTCTAGCAGCGCCGGGACGCCGAGAAACTCCTTCCACCGCGTCACGAGGACGATCGCGTCCGGCTCCTCGAGCGCGGCTGCAAGCGTAGGGCAGAACTTCACATCGCTAGGGAAGCGGTGCTTCGCTTCATTCATTGCCGCGGGATCGTACGCGTGCACGACGGCCCCTTCGGCCAACAGGCGATCGATGATCGGGATTGCCGGAGATTGCCGCATGTCGTTCGTGTCTGGACGAAATGCCAGCCCGAGCACTGAAACCGTCTTACCGTGCAGAGAGTCGAAATGTCGGCCAAGGAGGCGAAACACCTCGTCGGTCTGACGGCTGTTGATTGCAAGAGCGCTCGAGAGGATGTCCATGGGTACTCCGCGATCGCGGCCGTAGGCCACCAGTGCGCTCACGTCCTTGGGCAGGCAACTCCCGCCGAACCCGCAGCCTGGCATCAGGAACGACACGATCGATGGCTCGACACGCTTTCCGTTCTCGATCGGACTGAGATAGCGGCTGAGGTGAAGGCCGCGCATCACGTCGACCGCATCGATGTTCCCGACCGCTGCCCCGAGGTTGGCCAACTCGTTCGAGAACGAGATGAGCGTCGCGAGCAGCGAGTTCGATGCGTACTTGATCATCTCCGCGGTTGAATTATTCGTGCGGATTCGCGGAGCTCCCTCGAATGAGGCATACAGCGCGTCGAGCGCATTCTGGGTGCGCTCGTCGATGCCGCCGAGCACGATGCGATCGGGCTCCATGAAGTCGCCGATCGCTTCTCCTTCGGTGAGGAACTCCGGGTTCATGCCGACGCCGAAGTCCTTTCCCGCGACCTTGCCCGATTCACGCTCGAGGATTGGCAACACCACGCTGTCGGTCGTTCCCGGGACGACCGTGCTTTTTACGACCACTACGTGGTAGCCATCCTTGTTCGCGATGGCTCGGCCGACGGTCTTCGCCGATTCTTTGATGTACGTCAGGTCGATGTGCTGGCCGTCGAAGGGCGTGCCGACGGCGATCAGCGTGAGGTCAGTCGACTGTATTGCCCCGGCCGCGTCGACGGTCGCGCGTAGCGACTGGCCTGCGTGCCGCGCGAGCATCTCGTCGAGGCCGGGTTCGTGGAACGGCGCCTGTCCCTGATTGATGCGATCGACCTTCGCGCTGTCGATGTCCACGCAGACGACGTCAAAACCGTGCTCGGCGAGACACACGCCGGTCACGAGGCCGACGTATCCGGTTCCCATGACAGAAACTTTCATCACGCTTCCTCTGCCTCCCGGTTGCCTGCGTACCAGATCAGAGAGCGGCGAAGTCCTTCGTCGATCATGATACTCGGCGAGTACCCGATTTCCTCACGCGCCTTGGTGATTTCCGGACAGCGACGCTCAGGATTGTCGAGGAGATAATTGGGGTCGATCTTCTTGATCACTTTTCCAGAGTAGCCGAAGAGCTCGTGTCCGAGTGCAGTCACACGGTCGGCAAGCTCGGCCATCGAGATCTCCGGCGTTTCGACGCCAATGTTGTACGCCTCACCTCGGCGGCCGTTGACGAGAACCTTGTAATAGCCGGTGACCGCGTCGGCAACGTAGCAGAAGGTGCGTTTCGGACTGCCACTCGAGCGCATCACGATGTCGCGACCTGCGAGCACGTCGCGCGCGAAATCGGGAAGCACGCGATGATCGGTGATCTTCAGTCCGGGGCCGTAGTTGTTGAACGGTCGCGCCACGGAGATCGGAAGCCCGTGCTGCTGCGTGAAGAACACGCAGAGGGTCTCGCCGAACCGCTTGGATTCGTCGTAGCACGATCGCGCGCCCGTGCACGACACGTTGCCCCGATATGTCTCCGGAGTCGGGATGTTCTCGGGAGTCGGGTCGCCGTAGATCTCGCTGCTCGAATAGAACAGGAAGCCGCTGAACGGTTTCTTGTTCTGCGCCTGGTTTTTCGCGTACTCGAGGAGCTTCCGGAGCCCGCCGACGTTGGCGTCCATCGTCTCAATCGGGTATTTACGATAGAAATCCGGCGACGCGATCGAACCGCCATGCACGATGTACTCGAAGTCGGGCATGGTCGCCGGGAGTGGATCAGTGATGTCCTGCCTCACGAGCTCGAAGTGCTTCGTGTTCTTGATGGCCTCCAGCCATCCGGGAAGCCCGCGAATGAAGTTGTCCCACACCGTCAACCGAATGGGATTCTTCGCGCCCAGGGTCTCATTCCAACGCAGTACCGACTGCGTCATGTAGTAGCCGAGGAAACCTGCGCCGCCGATCAGCAGCACACGACTTCCTCCCATCTTTGTGAACTCCTCTGTAAGGGAGGAGCATATGTAGTCGAGATCTCCGTCAACGACGCGGCGCGCGCCTGCGGCTTCAGTCAATGTTTCCTCTCTCTCCGATGCTTCGGGCGCACCGCCACGGACGTGCGACGGTGTCGATCAGGGCTGCGACCTTCGTCCCGACCATTCGCGGTCGCGGACGCGTGTCGATGGGGTGGGGTTTACGGGGTAGGGGACAGGCTTCGGCGGAGTATCGACCGATATTCCGTCATACTCTACATATGGATATGCAGTGACCTTGGACCGGGTGACTCCGGTGTCGTCGTGCCGTTGTTGGAACGCTCACGACACGGCCTCCGCCTCGAGAGTTGGCGCGTGCACGGCCGACTCCCGCGAAGCGGCCGCGGTTTCGCCAGTCGGCCAACGCGTCGTCTGCTCCTGCCAGAGTCGGTCGCTCAGGCGCTCCGCGGGCATGATCACGTCGGCCGCCGTGAGAACTACATCCCTGGCCACGTCGTGCCGGAGCGTGCACCCCAATGAGAGACCCATTGGCAAGGCTCGCATGGCCCGCGCGGTCGAGGCATTGTCGATCAGGCCGTACGTGCAATATCCGCCAACGCCATCAAGGGTCTCGCCGGCCCGAAGGTCGCGCTTCGCGACGGCGACTACCTCGCACCGCGGTCCTGAGGCTGGGGTTACGGTCGGATCGCCAAGAACCGCGGCGCGTCCGATCGTGGACGCAATCTGAAGATGCGGCAGATGGAACGGGGTATAGAAAACGTAGAACGGTCCCGGTCCCATCTTGTAGTACGCAAGCTGCTGCTGCTTCAGCGGATTGGTCTCGTGGACGACGACGAATCCGCCGGTGTGCGGCGCCGCCCCGAGCGCGTAGTCAACGATGCCTCCGCTCAGCATGGCGTCGGAATCGAGGCGGGTCGCCAACTCGCTGACGTTCGCGCAGGCAGGCCCGAACATCCCACGCTGGCCGACGCCGAAGCCGGTGGCATTGGCGAGGACCGTAGTCTCCATCGAGAGTTTCGTCGCGTCCGCGAATGACGTCACCTTCCGAACATCTTGCCCGGTCTTCTCGGCGAACGCCTGCTGCGTATCGGGGTTCCGATAATAATCGACCATCCCCTTGATGTTGCCTGCAGCGACGGGGTGGAGACCCAGCGAACGCAGATACCGGAACAGGGTCATCGCGACGCCAGGCTCATCGCCATCGGTGTTGGTGAACACCACCCCCGCCTCGTCCGCGCGCGCCTTCAAGATCGGCCCCACCGTCGAATCGAGCTCGGCGTTCACCGCGACGATGTGCTTGCGCTGATCGATGGCATCGAGTGTGATCTGTGCGGCGAAATCCACCGTGCCTGTGACTTCCACCACGACGTCTACCAGCGGATTTCGGATGAGCACTGAAGGATCGTCGGTCAGGACTGGTATTCCGCGGCGAAGGCTTGCTTCAGCTTTCGACAGGCTATCCGAGGAAGACCACTCCAGGATTCCCGCCTCTCGAAACGCGCGTTCCGCGTGAGACGCGGTCCGATTGGCAATGCCGGCGATGCGAATTCCGGGGGCGGGGGTGCCGAGTTGTAGAGCGATGGCGCGGCCTGTCGCTCCCGCGCCGATCAGTGCGACGCGGACCGGCCGGCCCTCTTTTTCACGATGCTGGAGGGCGATATCGACGTTCACGGGAGTTATGCCTCCAAATTGGTCAGGTATGGCCAACGGCGATCTTGGTCCGAAAGCGCGACCGGCGCCAAAGGCCACTCGATCCCGATATCCGGATCGTCGAACCGGATGCCTCGGGCTGAATCGGGGGCAAAGCTGGCGGAGGCCATGTAGAAAATCTCGGATGCATCTTCCAAGCTCTGTACGCCGTGCGCACACATCGGTGGCACGAAGAGCATGCGTCCGTTTTCCGCTGTCAACTCCGTCCCGAACCACTGTCCTCGAGTCGGCGACTCAGGACGAACGTCGACGAGGACATCGAAGACTCGCCCGCGTGTGCAACGAACGAGTTTCGCCTCGAGCGCTGGGGCAATCTGAAAGTGTAGCCCGCGAAGGGTGCCTGCGCGGTGACTGTAACCCATGTTCGCTTGGACGGGATGAAATTCGATTCCATGTGCTCGGAATTCATCCTCGCACCATGCGCGCATGAAACGCCCGCGATGGTCGTTATGCGGCGCGGGGTCGATTACCCACGCTCCCTCGATCGGCCCTTTGGTAAACAGCATTCAGTGCCCCGAAGATTTCGTATGAAGACGATCAAGAAAGTAATAACGCATCGAACGCGTGCCCATACACTCGGCACTACCGGAGAGCTACAATTATCGCGCGCCCAGCGGGCCTTCACCG
>DATCXH010000419.1:0-5178 GCA_036565925.1 Vicinamibacterales bacterium | reverse complement strand
CGGCGGGGATTCCTCATCCAGGGCAGCGGCATCGATATCGAGGCCGTGGGGAGCCTCTCTGGCCAGGGCAGTAAAGCGCCGATCTGACAACTCGTCGAGCCATTGGCTGTCATCGCGGGCCAGCCCGGCCGCGCGTGCGATCGCATAAGTCGTATCGGTTCCAGCCGCCTGATTCAATTCAGGCAGAACCCGATGGCGAATGCGATTGCGGGGATTCCTGAGATCGGTGTTCGTGTCATCCTCGACCCATCCCTGCCCGGCTCCCTTCAGATATTCACGCAGTTCCCCGCGGGAAACTTCGAGCAGTGGTCGAATGACATCGCCACGCTGAGGATAAATCCCACCCAGCCCGGTCATCCCCGCGCCGCGAATCAGCTTCAGGAGAAACGTCTCGGCCTGATCGTCCCGCGTATGCCCGACCGCCACTCGATCGGCGCGAATCTCGACGGCACATCGACGAAGCGATTCGTAGCGCAACCGTCGTGCGGCATCCTCAATCGAGAGACGTTGCGATGCTGCGTACGATCTGACGTCCACGGCCTCAACGTGGATGGGCACCCTGATTCCTGCGGCGAATTCGCGGCAGAACCGCTCGTCGCGGTCCGCATCCGGCCGGAGTTGGTGATTGATGTGTGCGAGCGCAACGAGGCTGAAGCCGCCGTGCTCCGAGAGCTCGCGCAGGAGGAGCGTCAACGCCACCGAGTCCGAACCACCGGAAAGGCCGACAAGGACACGGCTTCCCGGCGGACACAGCGCGTGTCGGCGGATGGTGCGCCGGACCTGCTGAAGAAGACTGGTCATGACGTCGGCTGGGCTAGGCCTGTTAGAATTATCGTTTGTGCCGGAGTAGCTCAGCCGGTTAGAGCACGCGTCTCATAAGCGCGGGGTCGGCAGTTCGAGTCTGCCCTCCGGCACCAACCTCCGCTCATGATTGCCGTCGGAGGTTGCCCACCGTGGCGCAACGCGCGAAGGTGGGCCAGTCCATTCCTGAACGAGCTACGGTTGGCAGGCCCTGCCGCGCTGAAGCAGCGGAGCGGCGAAGGCGGACCCACCCTCAAGCCGCCGTCAGCTCGATGACCGCAGCGGCGATCAGCGGAATCAAGATCTCATGATGCCCCACGAGATTGATGCCAATCCCGCTTGTTCCTGCCACCGGCCTCGACACCACATTGGTCTCCGGACGATACAGACGGACGAAGTCGATATTCACGGTGGTCAAGCCGTCGAGCGAGACACCCTGATTTCTGGCCAGCGCCACCGCCTTGAGAAATACTTCGGGCAGTACCACCGCTGACCCACAGTTCAAGTACACCCCGCCCACCAGCTTCGCGACGGACGAGGCGAAGTAGCGGAAGTCGCGAAGACTCGCGTCGCCAATCGCCGCGCCGGACGCATCGGGATGCATGTGGACGATGTCGGTACCGAGGGCAACGTGTACGGTGACCGGCACCCTGAGGCGGTCAGCAGCGACCAGCAGGCTACGCTCGGCGTACGCCGGCTTCGATTCGGCGAGATACGCCGCAACGGCCTGACCCAATCCCATGCCACGCGTCGATGCACCGCCGACGATCTCGTTGAGCAGACGTCCGGTCTCTTCGGCCATTCCGAAGCGGCCCGGTCCAAGCGCTTCGTCCACGTCTTCTGAGGTCGCACCCGAGAGCGCGATCTCGAAATCATGGATGATGCCCGCGCCATTCATCGCCAGCGCGGACACGTAGCCACGTTCCATCAGATCGATGAGCACCGGCGACACGCCCGTCTTGATCACATGCGCGCCAATTCCCCACATGACGCCGGCGCCCCGCTGACGCGCGTCGACGATCGCGCGCACGACGCGTCGCAGCTCTGCACCACCAAGAATTGCCGGCAGCGAGTCGAACCACGTCCCGAACGATCCGCCGCGCTGCACCGGTCGCGCGAAATCTTCCGCGCGCGCCTTCGAATGTCGCGACGACAGCGGATAGGTGCGCACACCGGACAGATCGAACTCTTCGTAGGGGAACGGCATGCGGACTACCCTAACTCAGAACGCACAATGCTGATGCCCAATGCTCAAGGCACAACGCGCGAACCGATGAACAACTGGAAGGGCGCCCAGTAGTAGGGCTTTGCGGCAGCGCCGCCGCGGGCGATCATCGCGAGCTTGGCGTGGCGAAGCGCCGCTGACGGCGTTCGCCCCTGAGCGATCTCGGCGTACACCTGTCCCATCAGATCGGCGGTCGATCGATCGTCCACGTCCCAGAGTCCCGCGACCACGCGCTGCGCGCCGGCGCGAAGGAACGCCCACGCAAATCCTACGAGACCTTCACCCGCATAGGTTCGCTCCCCTGCGCTGCGGCACGCGGAGATCGTCACGAGGGCCGCCGACAGCGGTTGCTCGGCGACATCGCGCGCGTAGAGCTTGTAGCCGGAGCCGTCCTTCGACAGGATCACCGCCGAGTCGAGCGGGCTTTCGGCGTTCGCGGCCGCATGCGCCGTGAAGTGGACGACACCGAACTGCTCCGGCATCGCTTCGCGGTAGCGTGCGGGCGTCGCCTGATCGGCGCGATAGACCGAGGTTCGTCCAGCAAAAGCTTTTGACACCGCGTTCATCTCAGCCGACGCATAGCGTAACTGCGGAAACGACGGATCGCTCGACACCGGATCGCCGATCAGCAGAACAGACTCGCTTTGCTTCCGGCCGCGCGGTGACACCGTACGCGTACTCAGCGTACCCAGCGACGGTGCGACCGCGACCTCGACGTCCTCAATCCAGTAGTGGCGCTTCGGGCCTGGCACGGGAAGCGATTCGAAGTTGAGACGCGCAAGCGCGCCATCAGGAACGATCACGATGCGCGTGCCGGCGCGGACGCTGTCGATCACCGGCGCAATCAGCTTCGCGTAGATCTCGTCGCCCGATGACGATGAACTGGTCACCGGATCGGCGAGCGACGTCACGATCGACTGCTGATACGACTTGACCATCGCATCAACCTGCGCCGCGTTGACGGCCAGCGGCACGAGACGAATGCGATCCTTCGTGACCTGCCACGCGTACGAACGGTCGCCAATCCAGTAAAACAACAGCACCGCATCGAGCTGCGCCGCGGTACGTCGCAGATCCATCGGCATCACGCGCGTGGGCGCACTGATGTTCTGACGCTCCGCGAGCACGCGCCCACGGCTCGAGTCGGCAATTGCCAACGCTCGATCGGGGGCCTGCTGATCGACGAGCAGGTCGATGTAGCGCTGATAAAAGCCGAGCAGTCGAGTGAGAAACGACAGTCGATAGTCGGCCTTCAGCAAGTCGGACCGAGTGCGCTCGATCACGTCGAGCGTTGTTTGAAAGTGCCGTTCAGCCTCAGTTGGTTTTTTCGCGGCGATGGCGGTGCGGCCAAGGCCCTCATACATTGACCACTGCATCGACGGCTTGTCCTTCGCCAGGCGGAGCGCCTCACTAAATAGATCCGTCGCCGTATCCAGTTGTCCTTGTCCAAGGGCGATTTCGGCGGCGATTCCAACGCGCAAATCGGGACGATTGCCACCGAGGCGCGTCGCCTCTGCGTTCGCATCTTCCGCCTTCTTCCATTCGCCACGCTGAATGTGTGCATTCGCGAGATTGAATGCCCACAGCGCAGCCGCGTCGTTCAAACCAGCGGCCTTGGCGACGTCGACCGCTCTTCGCAAGTTCACGAGACCGTTCGCTGTATCACCGTTGACGAGGTATGTCGTGCCTAGCTCACCCAGCGCCCGCTGGTAGTACACACGAGGGCGCCCCGGATGTTCGTACATGGCCAGCGCGCGACGCTGCGCATCGATGGCGCGTGCCATGTCGCCCAGGCGGTAGTAACAGACACCAGCATTCGTAAGAGCGACTGAGTACACCAGTTGATGCTCGAGGCTTTTGTTGGCGAGCACGCGCTCAAAATACTGGAGGGCATCATCAAACCGATCTCGAAAGAGGTACGACGTGCCGAGGTTCTGCAGCGCAACTGCTTCGCGATATTGATCGCGCTGTTGCCCCGCCTGCTTGATGGTTTCGCTGATGCTGTCTTCCGCGTCCTTCCACCTCCGCTGCAGGATGAGTACCTGGCCCTGCATGTTGCGGACGTCCAGACCAATGTCGGGGGCAGACGCTTGCCGCGCGCGATGCGCAGCGTCATCGAGGATTGAGTCGGCTTCCGCGAGCTTGCCCTGAAGAACCGCGAGTTGTCCCTGGAGGTAACGCTGTTTGGCAGCGATCGGCTCAAAGGCGGCGCCAGCTGGTGGGTCATCCTTTAATCGGACCGCTGCAACCCCTAGGTCCCGACCAACGATCTCAATTTCCGCGATGAGCAGTCTGAATTTCCACGGCCACGCTGAGGACGGTTGAGACGCTGCCAGCGTCTCCCCTTCCTTGGCATGGTGGGAGGCGTTCGCTAGTTCCCCCCGCCACAATTCCGCCGTAGCCGAATCGTAGAGCTCTTCAAGACGGGCCCCGGAGCGTGAGGCGCATGCGCCGGCGCTGATGATCAGCAGGCTGATCAGCGCCGCACGGGTCACGGGAACAAACCTCCGTTCGAGCCAACGTCGACGAAGTCGCAGTAGCCGCCGATCGGTGACCCCAACTCGAACCTCACCATCGTCAGACGACGTTCGTCCTTGTTTATGAGCAGCTCTCCGAAGTACACCGTACCGAAGTCCTTGACGATCACACTGTGACCGTCAATCCGTGCGTTGGTCGGCGGCTTGCCCTCCCACTTCAACTCTTTGACGATGGTCGTGTAGATCACGCCGTCGCGTGTCGTCAGCCCGGGACGCTCCGGCTCGCATCCTTCCACAGTCGCGCCCGTCACCAACTGACTGCCATAGCCGCGGAAGGTCTTCAGATCATCCGCTGCCACGAGCACTTTCGATCGCGTGTCGTACTTCTGAAACAGTCCGATGTTCAGATTCACGGTCAGCGGATTGCCGGCAACCATCACGCCCTGAATGGTGGTGTCGCGCGCCGGCGCAATCGACGGCTCACCACTGCCGGCCACCGAACTGCGGCTGACGAGCGTCCCGCGCACCCGCTTGATCGTCACGACCGGCTTGCGCCCCACGGCGATCTCTCGCGTCTCCGCGGTCACCGAGGTCGTCGAACTCAGTTGCGACTGCCGGCCCTTGTGATCGGTGACCGCAGCAGCGTGCTTCTCGTCGTCGAAGAGTCCCTCAGCG
>DATCXH010000844.1:0-2188 GCA_036565925.1 Vicinamibacterales bacterium | reverse complement strand
CGGCGGGGCAGAGCAGCAGCAACGTGGAGGCGGTCCGCCGATCGTTCAGCAGCAACAGCAACAGTCGCCGGTGTCAGGGCGTGGCGTGCAATCGAATCCTGTCACGGCCGGTCAGGCGCCAGGTGGAGTTCTTGGTGTCGTGAGTAAGAGCAAGGCAACTTCGCTGCGCCTCTACAACAATCACGAGAAGTACAACGAGTGGATATTCACCGCCACGCAGATGAGCGTCCAGGCTGGCGCGGGAGCGACTGGAGAGCAGGCTCCTGGCGGCCGCGGTGGTCAGCCACTCGGCGGAGGCGCGCGAGGCACCGGACGCGGCCGTGGCGTCGATCCCAACAATCCTAACGGGCGCGGTGTATTTGGCCAGCCATTTCAACGCGGCGCCGGGCCAGGGGGCAACCCCGGCGGCTCCAATGGGCCGGGCGCGAATCAGCCGTTTCGCCCTGCTGGTAGATAGTTCTTACAGTTCATCAACGATCGCATCGTGCAGCGCGGGTCTGACCCGCGCGATCGCGTTGTTGTCGGGCGTCGGATGCACCCGATTCGTGAGCAGGGTCACGTACAGCGATCGCTCCGGATCGATCCACAGTGACGTGCCGGTGAAGCCGACGTGACCGAACGCTCGCGGTGACATGCGTGTACCGCACGAGGAGGTCGGCAACATCGTGTCCCACCCGAGTGCTCGCGAGCTGTCGGGAATTTCGGTGCGCCGCGCAACAAATGTCTGCGCTGTTTCTCGCGTGAACGCTCCAGTGCGACCCTCGAGCACTTGCAGCATGTGACGTGCGAACTCGCCGACGGAGCCGGCGACACCGAAGAGTCCAGCGTGACCGGCTATCCCGCCCAACGCCCACGCATTGTCATCATCAACCTCACCAACCAGCAGTCGCTCGCGCCACGGGTCGATGCGAGTCGGGGCAGTCCTCGGTTTCCAGATCGCAGGCGGCACGAACTGCAGATCCTGAATGTTCCCCATATGCACGCGGAGCGTATCGAATTGCGTGGCGAGTGGCGCTATGCGGTCGAGGATGAAGCCGAGGAGCATGAACCCGAGATCACTGTAGACGGACTTCGAGCGCGGCTCATACGCACGTGGCGTGCGCTGAATCGCGGTTTCGAAGGCATCGCGACCGTCATGGTCCAGGTAATACGGCACGTGCGCCGCCAATCCCGCCGCGTGTGACAGCAGATCTCTGATCGTGACGACAATCGGGCCTTGATCTCGCCAGCCGGCGACATGATCGACGATGGGATCATCAAGCGACAGAATGCCGCGCTCGACCTGTCGCATCACCAGCGTCGTCGTCGAGAGGACTTTGGTGAGGGAGGCGAGATCGAAGACGGTGTCGTTGCGAGTGGGAGAGGACTCCGGATCAAACGTCAGTCGGCCAAAGGCTTCGCGCCAGAGTGGCTGATGTGAATTGCCGACCTCGATTGTCGCCGCGGGAAACGCGCGAACGGCGATCGCCTGCTTCAGGATGTCGCGGGCTGCAGCGAAGTACGACGCCATCGGCGTCTAGCGTGGTGCGGCGGAAAAGGCGTCTGGCGAGAAGACGATCGTTCCGCTTGTTCCCGAGCGGCTGCCAACGCCATCCACGAGTCCGGTCTCCATCCACTTCGCCCAGTCCTGGAATGACTCGGTCAGTGCATTGCTCGGGTCTGAAGGCACTCCCGCACTGACCACGAGTGTCGAACTGATCTCACTAAGCGCCTTTCTCAGGCGAGAGACCAGATCGGTCAACCGCGATTGCCGGAATGCTCGCCAACGTTCGGGGAATTCTTCCGCGTAGCCAAACGGATCGATGGCTTCGACCTCATCGAGTCGGGCTCGCTCCTCGACACTGAGCTGAGGCCGCGTTTCGGCACGGAAGATCTGCATGGCGTGCCGGCTGTAATCGAAATCCACGCCCGGGAAACGTACCGCGTCGAGAAAGACGCCGTCCACGGGATACCGCTTTGCGGCGGCGGTGACCGCGGCAACCAGGTAGGACGAAGCTTCCGGGGCAAGTGGAGAGACGTACAACCCATCGACGCGTGTCGAATTGGCCCGCGCCCATCGCGTCAGCCGGCCGAGGTATCCAGGGGTTCGCACGTCGACCTTCAGCATCTCCGCTGCCAGTTCGCGCGGCACCATCAGCCACTCAGGATGTTGATAGAGCACGTGCTCGCGCGATGGCGGCAGCTCGCC
>DATCXH010000810.1:0-13822 GCA_036565925.1 Vicinamibacterales bacterium | reverse complement strand
GGTTCCAAGTTCCAGGTTCCAAGTTCCGGGTTCCAAGTTCCAGGTTCCAGGTTCCAGGTTCCAGGTTCCAGGTTCCAGGTTCCAGGTTCCAGGTTCCGAACCGCGAACCAGGAACTCAGAACAGATGAACTGAGAACGACGAACGAAGAACATGAACGTGGAACGGGGAACGGGGAACGTGGAACAGCGTAGTTGAGGAGACTAGATGGCGAAGAAGGCCAAAAAGGCAGCGGCACTGCGAAAAGCGACGGCGACGAAAGCTTCGAAGACAACGAAGAAGAGCAGCGGCACAGGCGGGAAGTTCGTCTATCTGTTCGGCAAGAAGACCGACGGCAACGGCACGATGAAGCCGCTGCTCGGCGGAAAGGGCGCCAACCTTGCCGAGATGTGCCGCATCGGGCTGCCGGTGCCGCCAGGTTTCACTATCACCACCGAGGTCTGCACCTACTACTACGACCACAAACGCAGTTATCCGTCGGCGTTGCAGGCGCAGATGAAGTCCGGCGTCGCGGCGATTGAGAAGCAGACCGGGAAGAAGTTCGGCGATCTCAAGAACCCGTTGCTCGTCTCGGTGCGTTCCGGCGCACGCGATTCGATGCCCGGGATGATGGATACGATCCTCAACCTCGGACTGAACGATCAAACCGTTGAAGCGCTTGCCAAGAAGACCAACAACCCGCGCTTTGCCTGGGATTGCTACCGGCGCTTCGTGCAGATGTATGGCGACGTGGTGCTCGGCGTACAGAAGCGTCCCAACGAGGATCACGAGCCGTTCGAGACGGTGATCGAGGGACTCAAGCACGAGCGCTATCAGCAGGACATCGAGGACACGAAGCTCACCGTCGAGGATCTCAAAGAACTCGTCACGCGTTTCAAGGCGCTGGTAAAGGATCGAGCCGGAAAGAACTTCCCGGCCTCGCCGTGGGACCAGTTGATGGGGGCGGTGGGCGCGGTGTTCGGTTCGTGGATGAACGATCGCGCGATTGTGTATCGCCGCAAGTACAACATCCCGACCGAGTGGGGCACGGCCGTCAACGTCCAGGCGATGGTCTATGGCAACACCGGTGACCAGTCCGGATCGGGAGTGGCGTTTACGCGCAACCCGGCGAACGGCAACAAAGAGTTCTACGGCGAGTTCCTGATCAACGCCCAGGGTGAGGATGTCGTCGCCGGCGTGCGGACACCGGAACCGGTGCTCGAACTGAAGAAGCATCTGCCCAAGGCGTTTCAGGAGTTGGAGCGCATCCGTCAGACGCTCGAGCGCCACTTCAAGGACGTTCAGGATTTCGAGTTCACCATCGAGGACGGCGTGGTCTACATGCTGCAGACGCGGAACGGCAAGCGCACCGCGATGGCGGCGCTGAAGTTCTCGATGGACATGTTCAAGGAAAAGTTGATCGACTGGAAGACCGCGGTCATGCGTAATCCTGCCGATCAGCTGGAGCAGCTCCTCGCGCCGGTGTTCGATGCGAGCGAAGTCGCGAAGGCCGCACCAATTGCCACCGGCCTGCCGGCTGGACCAGGCGCGGCATCCGGCCGCATTTACCTGAATGCAGAACGTGCGGTGACCGCGGCCGACAAGGGCGAGAAGGTCCTGCTTGTCCGGGTCGAGACATCGCCCGAGGATCTGCGCGGCATGATCGCTGCCGAGGGCATTCTCACCGCGCGCGGTGGCGTCTCGTCGCACGCGGCGCTCGTCGCACGGCAGATGGGCAAAGTGTGCGTGTGCGGTGCTGCCGCAGTCGAAGTGGACTATCAGGCGCGCACCGTCAGCGTCGACGGACGTACGTTCAAAGAAGGCGACTGGATGTCGATCGACGGCACCGCCGGCAAGGTGTTCGCCGGTCAGGTGAAGACGGCCCCGTCAGAGATCGTCGCTGGCCTGCTCGACGGCGACGAGGCCGCGAAGAAGACCGAGAAGTTCAAGAGCTTCCAGCAGCTGATGAAGTGGTGCGATCAAGCGACTCGCATGGGCGTGCGCACCAACGCCGACACGCCGGAGCAGACGGAGAATGCGATCGCGTTCGGCGCCATCGGCATCGGGCTGTGCCGCACCGAGCACATGTTCTTCGAAGGCGATCGCATCGATGCGATGCGTGAGATGATCCTCGCCGAGACCGTCGAGGCGCGGAAGGCGGCGCTCGCCAAGCTGCTGCCGTACCAGCGCGAAGACTTCGCCGGCATCTTCCGTGCACTCAAGGGCTACCCGGCCACGATCCGTTTCCTCGATCCGCCGCTACACGAATTTCTGCCGCAGACGCCGGAACAACAGCAAGACCTGGCGAAGAAGCTGGGCGTCAACGTCCATCAGATTCATCAGCGCGTCGAGCAGCTGCACGAGTTCAACCCGATGCTCGGCTTCCGCGGATGCCGTCTCGGCATCGGCTATCCAGAGATCTCGGAGATGCAGGCGCGTGCCGTGTTCGAGGCGGCGGCGCTGGTGCAGAAAGAAGGCATCAAGGTCAAGCCCGAGATCATGATTCCGCTCGTCGGCTTCAAGAAGGAGCTCGATCTGCAGATCGAGGTCGTCCACAAGGCCGCGCGCGAAGTCCAGGCCGAGCAGAAGGTAAAGCTCAATTACCTGGTCGGTACGATGATCGAGATTCCGCGCGGCGCGCTCACTGCCGACGAGATCGCCCAGTCAGCCGAGTTCTTCAGCTTCGGCACCAACGATCTGACGCAGACCGGTCTCGGCATGTCACGGGACGACTCCGGCTCGTTCCTGCCGACGTACACCGAGCTCGAGATCGTCAAGAATAATCCGTTCGCCACGATCGATCAGACCGGCGTCGGTCAGCTGGTGGACATCGCAGTGACCAGGGGCCGGCAAACTCGCCCGGATATCAAGCTCGGGATTTGCGGCGAACACGGTGGCGACCCCTCGTCGATTCACTTCTTCGAGAAGGTGGGTCTCGACTACGTGAGTTGTTCACCGTATCGCGTGCCCGTGGCGCGGTTGGCGGCGGCGCAGGCGAGGCTGTCCGCAAAATAGCCTATTGATCACCGTCTTCCTCCTCCAGAACGGGCAGACGCAAATCCTCGATCGGGTCGAGCGTGAATGGCTCGACCCGGCCTCGGGCGTCACCTTCTGGGTAGATCTGAAGGCGCCACAGGAGCCCGACCGTCACCTGCTCAGCGATGTGTTCGGGTTCCACCCGCTCTCGGTCGAGGACGCAGTCAGCGCACTGCAGTTTCCAAAGATCGAAGCCTATCCCGGCTACCTCTATGTCGTGCTGCACGGCATCGATGCCAAGCCGCAACGGACGCAGTTCGCGACCCGAGACGTCGACTTCTTCCTCGGCCGCAACTATCTCGTGACCGTGCACGACGGTGATTCGCGTTCGATCAACTCGATTCACGACGTCTGCACTCGTCACGCGTACATTCTCAAAGAGGGTCCGGTCGCGTTGATGCACCGCATCGTCGACCAAATGGTTGACAATTACCGCCCGGTCTTCGAGGAGATCGAGGCTCGCCTCGGGCATCTGGAAGAGGAGGCGTTCGCCGGTCATGAGCGGCTGTCGCGGCGCGTGATGCGGCTCAAACGGGACGTCTCATCGATGCGCCGCGTGCTGGTGCCGCAGCGCGACGCGATCGGCCGTCTCGCACGCCGTGAGTTCCCGGTGATCTCCGACGAGATGGCGTATCGATTCCGCGATGTGTACGACCACGTCGTCCGCCTGACCGAGGAGGCGGTCCTCTTTCAGGATCGCATCACCGGAATTTTCGAGGTCAATCTATCATCGGTCTCGAATCGCCTGAATCAGGTGATGAAGCTGCTGACGGTGATGTCCACGATCTTCCTGCCACTGACCGTGCTGACCGGGATGTGGGGCATGAACATTACGATCCCTCACTTCCCGGGAGGCCCCGACGTACAGTTTTGGTGGATCTTCGGTGTGATGATCGCGATCTGCGCGGCGATGCTGGTGTTCTTCCGCCGCAACAAATGGCTGTGAAGCTGTCGCGCCATGCCTAAGATTCTCCGTCTCCCACCGGACCTCGCCAACCAGATCGCCGCGGGCGAAGTGGTCGAGCGGCCCGCGTCGGTGATCAAAGAGCTGGTCGAAAACTCGATCGACGCCGGTGCCCGTCGTCTCACGATCGTCGTCGAGCTGGGCGGCAAGAAGCTCATTCGTGTCGACGATGACGGCGAGGGGATGGAACCGGAGGACGCGCGGCTCGCGATCGAGCGGCACGCGACGAGCAAGATCCGTCGTGCCGACGATCTGGCGGCCATCGCGACACTTGGGTTCAGAGGCGAGGCGTTGCCGGCGATCGCATCGGTCTCGCATTTCGTGTTGCGTACCCGCGCGCACGGGATGGACGCCGGCACCGAGATCAAAGTCAATGGCGGTGCCGTCGCGTCGGTGACCGAGGCCGGCATGCCCGAGGGCACGTCGATCGAGGTGGCCGATCTGTTCTACAACCTCCCCGCCCGCCGTAAGTTCATGAAGTCCGACGGGGCCGAGTCGGCGCAGGTCTCCCGCGTCGTGACGCAGCTGGCGTTGTGTTATCCCGAGGTTGGCTTCACGCTGACCAGCGCCGGACGCAAGGTGCTGCAGTGTCCGCCGGTGACAAGTCTGCGCGAGCGGCTGTATCAGCTGTACGGCGACCGCAGCGATCTGATCGAAGTCCGCCGCGAGAGCGGCGACGTCAAGCTGCTTGGCTACATCGCGGCGCTGGCAGAGCAGGGGCCAACGCGCGGCCCGCAGAACCTGTTCGTCAACAGACGCATTGTGAAGGATCGCACCGTCCAGCACGCGGTGATCGACGCCTACAGTCAGGCATCGATCAAGGAGCGCAGCCCGGAGATGCATCTGTTCATCGAGATGCCGCACGATGCGGTGGACGTCAACGTCCATCCGACCAAAGCTGAAGTGCGGTTCCGCGATCAGTCGTATATCCACGAACTGGTCCGTCGCACGCTTGGCGATGCGCTCGGCCGTGGACCTGCGCCCGAGCTGCAGCTCGAAGCGCCACAAGAGCTGACCCCGCAACCGTCGACGCTGCCGCTGCCACACGCGTACACCTCGGTCCTCCCCAGCCGTTGGTCTACCGCACCGACAAGCGCCACGCCCTTCGCACCGACCCGCGATAGCGGGTTCGCACCGACAAGCGATAGTCCCCTCGCACCGACAGGCGCAGCCCCCTTTGCACCGACAAGCGATAGGGATCTTGCACCGACCATTCGCCCGATGATGGCCCTGGGCCAGTTCCGCGACACATTCATCATCGCCGTGGACGAGGAAGGTATCGCCATCATCGACCAGCACGTGGCTCACGAGCGGGTGCTCTTCGAACGCATCACCGAGCGTTTGATGACCGGCCGGCTGGAGAGTCAGCGCCTGCTCGAGCCAATGATCCTCGAGCTGCCGCCAGGAAGTCGTCACGCCCTGACCTCGCATGCCGCGGAGCTCGAACGCCTCGGGTTCGAGATCGAAGAGTTCGGCGGCGAGACCGTGCGCGTATCGGCGTTTCCGGCACTGCTCAGACGGGAGGAATGTCCGACCGCACTGCGCGCGCTGGCTGAAGATCTCGAGACGACGGGGAACACGGCGACTGTTGACGAGGCGATCAAGAAGATCGCGGCGACGATGGCGTGTCATGCAGCGGTGAAGGCCAACGATCCGCTGACGCCAGAGAAGATGGCCCATATCCTCGAGGAACTGCGGCGGACCTCGTACTCGACGATCTGCCCGCACGGGCGGCCGGTGATGCTGCGTCTCAGCCGGCGCGAAGTCGAAAAGAATTTTCAGCGCATATAGTCCCGCGCATGTCGGTGAGATGCCTATAATCCCCGGCATGTCGATGCGCCACGTTATCGTTGTCTCTGTCTTGCTGGCCGGTAGCCGGGTCTTGGCGCAGCAAGCCGCACCTCCTGCACTGCCCCCGTTGTTCTTCCGCGAAGAGTGGAAGCAGATCGAGCGGCCGGCAAACGCCCCAGCGGACTTCGTCCCCGAGGGAGGCGTGACTCCAGCAGCGGTCACCAACGCCAGTCTCGAGTTACGGCTCTACGATCCCAACGCGAAGAGCGTTGCGGGATATCTGAAGCAGCCGCCCACCGGGTCCATCGCGAGAGACTGGGGCGGACCCTCGTGCATTCAGCTCGCCGGCTACAACCAGAATCCACCGCCGTCCAACGTGGCCGCCGGCCAGCGCACCGATCCACCAAACTTGTGGACCGGTGTGTGCCAGACGCCGGTCGCGGCGACATTGCGCGACAAGAACAACTACGTCGATCTCACGGGACTCGCTCGCATCCGCTGGGTGACCCGTGTGTCGGGCTTTCATGTCGTTCGACCAGTCGTGAAGCTGGCTGATGGCACGTGGCTGGTCGGTGATTACGGCGAAGGCGCGCCCTCGAGCAATTCCACACTGTTCCTGCAGTCCGAGTTCGCTATCGCTAACGTGCGATGGTTGCCGCTCGACATCACACGTGTGGTGACGCGCGGGCAGGCGTACGTGGAGAAGCCGGATTTGAGCAAGGTTGATGAGATCGGCTTCGCCGATCTGCTGCCCGGCAGCGGACATGGCTGGGGAGGCTTCATCAACGTCGCGCGCGTCGAGGTGTTCGGGCGACCAGTCAAGCGCTGAACGTGTGCACCGGCTTCCGATGAAGGTCGTCATTTTCGGGGCGACGGGTATGGTCGGCGCCGGTGTGCTCCTCGAGTGCTTTGCCGATCCGCGCGTGACGTCGATTCTGGTGGTCACACGGTCACCCACAGGCCGCACCCACTCAAAGCTGCACGAGGTTCTGCACACCGATTTCTCCAACTACGAGACGCTGCGCGCCGAATTCGCCGCGTGCGACGCCTGCTTCTTCTGCCTGGGGGTCAGCTCGCTGGGAATGAACGAAGCCCAGTACACGCGTGTGACCTACGACATCGCGATGGCCGCGGCGCGGGAGATGGTGAGGGCCAATCCGCAGATGACCTTCTGCTTCGTCTCGGGTGTTGGCACCGACAGCACCGAGCGTGGGCGAACGATGTGGGCGCGTGTGAAAGGGAAGACAGAGAACGCGCTTTTGGGGCTCGGCTTCAAGGCCGCCTACATGTTTCGACCCGGATACATTCAACCGATTGGCGATGTGCAATCGAAGACCGGATGGGTGCAGACGGCCTACGACATCGCCCGGCCGCTCTATCCGATGATGAACCGTCTGCTGCCAAACAATTCGACGACGACGTCGAACCTTGGCCGCGCGATGATTCAAGTTGCAGTGACGGGATACTCAAAGCAGGTGTTGTACTCGGCAGACTTCAATACCCTCGCGGCGATGCCACGCCGGTGATTGGCGCTTTCGGATGCCAAGACAGAATCGCGTCACGCCGTTCAGCTCCATCGTCGCCGTCCCGGCACGTGGAACGCTGACCGGCAATCGCGGCTGTCTGCATGACGACCAGCAGAACATTCGACGTCAGTTCCAAGGCGAGCGCTGGATCATCTGCCTGCTCGACTTCAAGGGCCGCAAACGCAACCTGATGACGCCCGGCCACTACACCGAGCTGTTCTTCCTGGATGAGGCCACGGCGTTGGCGGCCGGGCATCGGCCCTGCGCGGAATGTCAGCGCGAACGGTTCACTCGTTTTCGGGACGTGTGGGCGACAGCCAATCCCGAGTTGGCCGCCTCGTCCCGTCCAGCCGCGACCGTCATGGACGCGGCGATTCACCGGGAAAGAACTGCGCCGATCGATCACGACAAGAGATCGTGCACGTCGATTGAGAACATGCCCGATGGAGTGTTTGTCACCGATGACGGCCGCACGGCGTATCTGATCGTGGCAGGCGGGCTTCGACGCTGGAGCCCGCAAGGCTATGAGGTGCCGACGGCACCGCTCCAATATCCAGTGCGGGTATTGACGCCTGCTTCGGTTGTCCGAGCGCTCGCGGCTGGTTATTCAGCCGACATCCACCGCTCAGCGTTACTTTGATCCAGTCGATCCCGCAGCTCGCTGCTGCTTGATTTTCTCCCATGCCTCGAGCCGCCGTTTGATCTCCTTTTCGAAACCACGCTCGGTCGGTTCGTAGTACGTCTTACCGGCCAGCGATGGCGGCAGGCAGTCCATGCCGGTGACTGCCTCGCGATCGTTGTGCGCGTATTCGTAGCCCTTACCGTAGTCGAGTTGCTTCATCAACTTCGTCGGCGCATTGCGCAGGTGAAGCGGCACCGGTTCGGCCGCCTCGGTGTGCGCATCCGCCGCGGCGGCGTTGTAGGCCATGTAGACCGCGTTGCTCTTCGGCGCGGTGGCGAGATAGATCGCTGCTTGAGCAAGCGCGGTATTGCCTTCGGGCATGCCGATGAAGTGGGCGGCGTCCTTGGCGGCGACGGCGACCGTCAGTGCCTGGGGATCGGCATTGCCGATGTCCTCCGAGGCAAATCGGATCAAGCGTCTTGCGATGTACAGCGGATCTTCACCGGCCTCGAGCATGCGGGCGACCCAATACACTGCCGCGTCGGGATCGCTGTTGCGCATCGACTTGTGCAGCGCAGATATGAGGTTGTAGTGCTCCTCGCCGCCCTTGTCGTAGAGCAGGGCTCGTCGCTGAATCGATTGATCGAGCTGCGCGAGCCCGAGTTGCCGGACCATCGTCTCAGGGTCCATCGGCGCTGAACCGGCGGCGAATTCCAACAGGTTGAGCGCCGAACGTGCGTCACCATTAGCGAAGCGGGCGATGGCCGTGATCGCCTCGTCGGTAACGTTGATGTCGAGTGTGCCAAGCCCGTGCTCTTTGTCTGTCAACGCCCGCCGCAGAATGCCCTCAATGGCATCAGCCGAGAGCGCTTTCAGCACAAACACCTTCGAGCGTGACAGCAGCGCAGCGTTCACCTCGAACGACGGATTCTCTGTCGTTGCACCGATCAAGACGATGTCGCCGGCTTCGACGCGGGGGAGGAACGCGTCCTGTTGCGCCTTGTTGAAGCGATGGATCTCGTCCACGAAGACGATCGTCCGGCGTCCCATGCGCCGGCGGCGATCCTGCGCCGTGGCCATGACTTCTTTGATCTCCTTGATGCCGGCGAGTACCGCGCTGAATGGGACGAAGTGGGCGTGTGTGACCTCGGCGATCACTCGCGCGAGGGTCGTCTTGCCGGTGCCCGGAGGACCCCAGAGGATGATCGATTGCAGCAGATCGCGCTCGATGGCTTCGCGCAGCGGTTTACCTGGCGCGAGGATGTCGTCCTGCCCGACGATCTCGTCGAGCGTGCGCGGGCGCATTCGCTCAGCGAGCGGCGTTCCCGCTGGTGTGGAAGTCGGGTCTAAAGACCCGCCTCTACGAGTGTCGTCCTCGTCGTCGAAGAGGCTCATGTGCGTTGACGCCGTGCGGCATAGACGAGGATCGCACCGGCGGCGGCGACGTTGAGGGACTCGACGCCTCCGGCCATGGGAATCGTGACGCGTGCGTCGCAGAGCGCGATCGCCTCGTCCGTGAGTCCGGGGCCTTCGCCACCGAGCAGCAGTGCCACCTTGCCGCCCCACGTGACGGCGTCGGGGTCCTCGCCGCCGCGGGGCACTGCGGCGATCGTTCGAACGCGCGACTTTCGCATCAGCGTGAACGCTTCATGCGCCGTGAGCCCAGCGGCGATCGGCACACGCAGCACGCTGCCCATGCTTCCGCGAAGCGCCTTCCATGAGAATGGGCTGGCCGATACACCGCAGATCAGTGCGCCGGTCACACCGCCTGCCTCGGCAGCGCGAATCAATGCGCCGACGTTACCAGGTTCCTGCACGTCAATCGCAGCGAGGATGAACGCGTCCGGCTGCGCGCAAATCTCCGCGGCCGTAATGCCTTTGCGGCCTGCGATGGCGACGATGCCTGACGGGCTCTTCACCGGGCTCAGTGCATCGAACACTGCATCGGATGCTTCAATCACATCGATGCCTTCGCGTTCGAGACGCTGAGCCAGCAGACCTTCCTCGGTCTGCGACGCCAGTCGCGATGCTGCGACTGCCACGGTCTCGAACTGCAAGCCTGACGATCGCGCATCGTTCACCAGGTGCGCGCCGTCCAGCAGCAGGCGCGTTCCTGTTGGGTCCGGCTGATCTGCCAGTGTTCTGAATGCGGCAACGATAGGATTCTGCCGGCTGGAAATAACTCTCATCGTGTGCGTTGCGCTCAACCACTCACCATCGCTACCAACCACCAACCAATATGCTACAGTCTGATTCCAGCGATGAAAGACCGGATTCTGAAGCGTTTCAACGACGAGATCGCGGCGCTCGAGCGCGAGCTGAAGGTCGAGTTGCCGAAGGAGATTCAACGCGCGCGTGAGCTGGGCGACCTGCGTGAGAACGCGGAGTACAAGGCGGCCAAGGAGCGTCAGGACATCGTCAATGCCCGTATCGCCATGCTGAAGAAACGGGTCGGCGAGATCTCGTTGATGAACATGGATCGCATCCCGCGCGGCAAAGCTGGCTTCGGGTCCACCGTGGAGCTGCGCGGCGCCAGTGGCGACACGATCGTCTACCAGCTGGTCATGCCGGAAGAAGCCGACGTGGAGAAGGGCATGATCTCGACGTCATCGCCGATCGGCCGCGCCATCCTCAACAAAGAGGAAGGCGACGAGATCAACGTCACCACGCCCAGCGGCAAAAAGACGTTCGATCTGATCAAGCTGACGACCATTCACGACGAATAGCGGTATGGCCTGCCCACCAATCGCCGGCCGCTCCGATGTCGCGGCCGCGGACTCGCGCTTGGAGGCTCGTTGTGACTGATACCCCGTCTCCACACTCGAATCACTGACTTGACCGCTTACTCACCGGAACGCCGCACGGCCTTGGTTTTGACGGGCACTGGCGCGCACGGTGCGTACCACGCGGGCGTGCTGCGCGCGGTGCAGGAAGCCGGCGTCAAGATCGACATCCTGGCCGGACACGGTATCGGCGCCGGCAGCGCTGCGCTCGCCGCACTCGATGGCTCGGCGCGTTTGTGGGAGCCATCCGGCATCTGGCGATCGAAAGCGGCTGCCGGGCTGTACGGCTGGCGCTGGCCGCTTCGCGCAGCCGCGATCATCGGCGTCGTGCTTCTCGCAACGTTGCTCACGCCGCTTGCAGTGTTGCTGGCTGGCCTGCTCGTGTATCTCGCCGGCTTCATCCTCGAAATGCTGCAGATCCCGGCGGGCGCGGCGATGGTCTCGTGGTATTCCACCTGGCTGCAATCGGCCTTTGCCGGACCCAATCTGCCGACAACTGTTCCGCGCGCCGCCACGATCGCGCTCATCGTCATGATTGCCGTGCTGGTCATCGGCTCATGGATGGCTGGGCGCGCCGATAACCGCCGTGCGAGAGGTGCGTGGTGGTGGCGCGTGCTGGGTGCGCCGCTCGCTGCGGAACCGGCACGTGAGTGGTTCGCGACGGCCATCTGGGACCTCATTCGCGGCGCAGCACCGCTGGCGCGACCATCGGTCGCCATCCTCGGACGACGGTATTCGGAAGTGTTGGCGGAGAACCTCGGGCAACCTGGTTTCCGCGAGCTCGTCCTCGTGGCTACCGATCTCGATGCCCAACGCGACATGGTCGCGGCCCTGCTCACAGAATCGCATCGACGCGAGTTCCTCGCGCCGCGTGTGGGACGCGATCGGCGATCCGAAGTGCTCGACCTCGCCGGGGTCGGACGCGATCATGCGATTGACGTTGTCCTGGCAGGGCTGACCCCGTTGCGCGTGTGCGAGCCGTATCCGATTGTGTTTGCGCCGGACAGTTACTGGCGCGGAGAAACGCATCGCGCCTGCGACCGTCCGGGCGCCATTCACCGACTGCTCGAGGAAGTCGCTGCCGCCGGTGCACGTCAGGCGATCATCGTGAGTGCGTCAGCGCCGGTTGATGCACCGCATCAACTGCGCGCGCCGCGACTCGATGTTCGCGGCCGCTTTGGCGAGTCGGAGGCGGTGGCTGAAGCCGTCGCGTTGCGCGACAGTCTTGAAGCAATGAGCATGCACTTCGATGCGCTCTACGTCATCCAGCCTGGGCACAATCCGATCGGTCCCTACGACGTCGATGGCGCCTACGACGAAGCCTCCGATCGGCGGCAGAACTTGTCCGAGCTCGTCGAGCGTGCGTATGAGGACGCCTATCGGCAATTCATCGAGCCGGTGGTGGGTGCCAGCGGGGAGCAGCTCGCCCACGCACGAGCGCCGGTGCACCGGGGCGCCGGCGAGATCAAGCACCGCTGACATGAACGTGCGACTGATCGACTGTGACCGCAGCCGGGCGCAAGAGATTCTCGCCATTCTGAACGACGCGATCGAGCACTCGACGGCGCTCTACGACTATCGTCCGCGGACGATGGCGATGATGGAGAGCTGGTTCGACGCGAAAACGAAGGGGCAGTATCCGGTGATCGGCGCCGTCGACGACGATCGCCTGCTCGGGTTTGCGTCATACGGCCCGTTCAGAAACTGGCCGGCCTACAAATACTCTGTCGAGCACTCCGTGTACGTGGACAAGGACTGCCGCGGGCGGGGCATCGGCAAACGGCTGCTTGAAGCGATCATCGAGCGGGCGCGGGTTCAGCAGTATCACAACGTGATTGGCGGTATCGATGCGACCAACGAGGTCAGCATCGCGCTCCATACGCGGTTCGGATTCGAGTTCTGCGGTCGGATCAGACACGCCGGGTTCAAGTTCGGCCGCTGGCTCGACCTGGATTTCTACCAGCTCATTCTCGAGACACCTTCGCAACCCGTGGACGGCTGATGCGCGCTTCCTTCCGGATTGGCGCTGTGACCTGTGTTCGCGGTACTGTCCGCGTGTGGCGCCACCGCGCCGTCGCCGTCATTGAAGCCGGCGTCACCTGACGTCATCCGCGGGCAACCCGGAACGCTGCGTGAGACAATGGCGGGCGGTGCCGCGGGTGAGCGCCCATTCCTTAGCCAGGCTGCATGATTCCGATGAATCCCGAATCAGAACTACTGCGACGCTGCCTTCGCGACCCGGCTCCTCAGATCGCTGATGCGGCACGGTATCTTGATGCGGCGGTATCAGCCCGTGTCGCTGGCCGCTTCGCGCTTGCAGAAGAACTTGTCGCGACCGCGAACATCCCCGGAATCCGGGACTGGACAGAGTCGTTGTGGGGCAAGAACAGCCCCTCCTCTGCATAAACGACGACAGGAACGGAGTCGCCGGTCGCACGCTAACCGACAAACAACTGTGCGCGGACTGGCAGCACGAGTCTCCAGACGCCGTTGCTTTCACGCCATTTCATGTCAAGGGTGTGCGGCGCGATTTCATCGCAGGCAAGACGCGTGATGGTTCCGGCGACTCCTCTCATGGAGTCCGCGGACCTAACGGCGCGGTTATTGGAGGCGCCAGCAGTATTGAGCATTAGAGCTGCTGTTTGGTGGCAGCGCGCGTGCCGATGCCTTGCTACCGTATCGTAGTCGAAAGGCCGAAGCGCGGGCTGGAGTCCGACGCACCGGGCGCGTAGGCTAACAGCCAAATGGAGTCGACGCGGCACCGAACGGGGCTCATCTGGAACGTTAGTAACGCTCAACGCCGATCTGAAGTCCCATCGACTTCGTGCAGGCAATGATTCGGCGCCTCACACGGCGGGAACCTTCCCGTGCAACAGTTGCGTGCGCTCGACTCGTTCCGGAACGAGTTGAAATAGTTCTTGACAGGTTTCCGAGAGTGCTCGCCGCGATGTCTCAGCCCGCCGAGGAACGGGTCTGTCATCCGACGACGTTGACGAATAGGCCGGGCGAATGACGCCCCATGACAGGTCGCGACCAATCGGCTCCGATTGCGTGCGAGGCGGCATCGTGCGGGGCCGAAAATCATCGTGATAGAAGAGCGCATGACGTCAACGACTCAGTCAT
>DATCXH010000040.1:0-6123 GCA_036565925.1 Vicinamibacterales bacterium | reverse complement strand
CGAACCCGCCGTTCCCGAACAGCCGGCTGCGAGGACAACCAAAGCAACGGTCACAGCGTTGACCGCCGAGGTGTGCAGCAGCCTGACACGAACGGGCGCGTGGTCGTGCGCGCCTGCGGGCGCCGCGCAAGCGCCCGGCGTCATGTATTTCTACACGCGCGTGGCCTCACCACGTGACACCACGATCGAGCATCGCTGGTATCGGGGTGACACGCTCGTCCAGCGCGTGCCGCTTCGCATTCGCGCGAATCCAAGCGGCTTCCGCACCTACAGCCAGAATCGCATCAGTGCCGACCGGACGGGCACATGGAAGGTCGAACTGCGGACGCAGGACGGCCAGCTGATCGACGAGAAGACCTTCGCGATACGCTGACGCCGACCTACGACACTTTATCGAGGCCTTCAGTCAGTTCGATATACGTTCCCCAAGGATCGGTGATGAACGCGATCGAGATCCCCAGCGCGGGGACGGGTGTATACGGTCGATCCAGCTTGATACCCTGTGCCTCGAGCTTCTTGACGAAAGCTTCGAGGCCCTTCACCTCGAAACCGATGTGATCGATCACGCGACCGCGCGTGCCGACGACCGGCGTCGGCGATGGTGACACGCTGAGGCCAATCCCCGGCAGATCGGATCCGATGATGCCGTTGGTCGCCGCGGCCCGCGGCTTGGCGCCGAAAATCTTTACGTACCAGGCCTGCACTTCCTCCGGCTTCTGACTGAAGAAATGGACATGGTGACTGACGATCGGCATCGTCTGTTTCTTGATCTCGACGAGCTCGACCTTGATGTCGTCCGGACCGATGACATACGCGATGCCTGAGACATCGCCGCCGCTGGTCAGACCAATATCGTCCTGGACCTTCACGGTCGGCGGTGCTTCACTCGCGGTGATCATCTTGTAGCCGCCCGCCTTCAGCTTATCGACGGTCTGCCGCAGGTTGGGCACGGAGAAGCCGATGTGATTCACCGTGCTTCCCCGGCTTCCGCCCGTCGGCATCCCTGGATTCATGAACAGCAGCGCGTTCGGGAACTTGACGATCTCCCGGTTCTGCGTCCCGATCGTCACCGCGACCCCGCCCAGCGTGTCCACCCAGAACTTCTTGTGGGCCGCCACATCGGACACGGCCAGATGGTGATGACCGTAAACGATCGGGCCGTCCTTGGCCGCGAGTAACTGCGCGTGAGCGCGCGATAAAGGCGCGAGCACAAAAATAGCGACGACGAACAGAGCACGCATGCGATTCATGTCGAGGACCTCACGAGAACCATTCTTTCGTAGAGGCGGGTCTTAAGACCCGCCTTCTCCGGACCTGTCTTCCATTTAGTTCGCCGCGAAGCAGTAGAAGTATCCGTTGCCACCGGTCGCAACGAGATTCGCCTGCGAACAGCCGCGCGACGGATGCGCCGAGTTCCACGACGATCCCGTCTCACCACGCCCCATGCGGTCGGAGTGACCAAGCTGCGCCGACCCCATGCCATCGGTCGCCGCCGTGTAGTTGGAGCAGGTGGCGTCGCCGTTCGGATTGGTCGCCAGCGTGCCATCCGCTTGTGAGCCGGTCAGCATGTCGTGCTGATTCGGCATGTCGCCAACACCATTCACCACCGTCCCCTTCTCAGTGAGCGCCGTTTGCTTCGTGAGGTTGTTCTTGTCTGAGTGCAGTTCAGCGACGCTGTTCGCGATCACCTCGCCCTTGGCATTCCGCCACGGACCCTTGCCGATGCGATCCTTCGCGTTCACCGCCGGCTGTCCGTTGGCAGCCGCCGCGCTGAGATACGCGCGCCACGTGCGATTGCCCGCGCCCGCTGCAGCAGCGAGGTTCTGGCAGATCTTGTCGGCGCCGGCCAGGCCACCGAGATTCGCCCCATTGCCTGACCCCGCGCTGGTGATGAAGAACGACATCTGATTCTGCTGCGCCGACACGCGGAACGACGCAACGGCGGTCAGCGTCATGACCACGACCGCAACAGCCAACCATTGAATACGTGTACTCATTTCGATGCTCCCGGCTCTGGACCGCTCTGCGGCTCGAGCCTCAACAATGCCCCATCATCTTCATCCGTGACGACGTAGATCAGGCCGTCTGGACCCTGCCGCACGTCGCGAATCCGCTGATGCAGTTCGATCAGCAGCGTTTCGCGGCGCAGTTCCTCCATCTTGTCGGTGATCACCACACGCTCGAGCCCCCCGGTGCGCGGCACCTCGCCGCGGCGCGCGCTGCCCACGAACAGATTCCCTTTCCATGATGCGAACCGGTCACCGGTATAGACCATCAGTCCGGTCGGCGCAATCGACGGAATCCACAAGATCAGCGGCTGCTCGATCCCGGGGGCCAGCGGGGTCTCTGACCAGCGCGGCCCTTCGTAGGTGCGACCGTAACTCCACTTCGGCCATCCGTAGTTGCGACCGGGCAGGATGACGTTGACCTCGTCGCCGCCGTTTGGACCGTGCTCCGCACTGAGCACTGCCCCTGTTGTCGGATGAATCGTCAGACCGAGCTGATCGCGATGGCCCATCGAGAACACCTCGGGCCGGTATCCTGTCTTGCCGACGAACGGATTGTCCGGAGGCACGGTTCCGTCCTCACGCAGCCGCAGCACTTTGCCATACACGGAATTCGTGTCCTGCGCCTGTTCGCCAAACGGCGCACCGGTCGTGATGTAGATGAATCCGTCCGGGCTAAGCGCCAGCCGCGAACCGCTCGCGCCGTTGTTCCAATTGCCGACGAAGAGATCCTGAACGTTCGTCAGAGTCTTGCCGTCGAACTTGCCGCGCGCCAGAACGATCGCGCTCTGCCGTTGCTGCGGGTTCGTCGAACTGACCTCCCCAGCTTTGTTGTAGGTGAAATAGATCAGCCCGTTGGTCGCGAACTTGGGGTGCAGAGCGATTTCGTGGAGACCGCCGTTCCGGAACGTCGGCATCTGCGGAAGTCCCGCCACGGGTTCCGCGTCCACCTTGGCCTGTGCGCCCGTCGCGCCGCGGATCACGCGCAAACCTACGCCCCGCTCGCTCACCAGCGCATCGCCGTTGGGCAGAAATGCCAGGCTGAACGGATGCGCGAGCCCTCGGGCGACGATGGTGACTCTTAGCTTGTGCTGCTCGGCCGTATCGAACGAGTAGGGGCCGGCAGCCAGCGTCACCGGGGCGATGCCGATCTGCGGCTGGCCCTGTTGGGCAGTCAGGAGCCCGGAGACGGCGGTGAGCATCACCGCACCGACAAACGCACGCGTCATATAGAAGGGCGATTTTATACTGATGGCGCCCTCTCGCCCGTAACCCGATGAGCAAGCCGCACGATCCGCGTCACCGTCACGCCGGTTCGTCAAGACAGCGCTACAAACACTTCGTTCGCGACTACCGCGATCGACGCCTCGATGCCCGTACGGACGAAGCCAGCGGAAAGCGGCCGATTGCCGACGCAGTGAAGGCCGACACCGGGCTGTCCGAGGAGGAAAAGCCGTCGCTGCTGGGCGGCCAACGACGCGAGTACATCCGCGAGTATCTGCGCTGGCTGTGGCCGCACCGCTACCGCGTCGCCACCGTCTTCGTGCTCGCGCTGATCGGCACCGGACTCCAGATGATCGAGCCGCTGTTCATGCGGTTCATCATCGACCGCGTTCTCCTCAATAACGCGCTCGATACGGCAACGCGACTGAGTCGTCTGAACGTGGCCGGATTCACGTTCCTGCTGGTGATCATCGTGTCGTCGCTGGTCGGCATCGTGCGCGACTACCGCCAGCGGCTGCTCAATACGCAGGTGATGCTGTCGCTGCGGCGCTCGCTGTTCGATCGGCTGCTGCATTTGCCACTACCCAAGCTATGGGAGATGAAGACCGGCGCCATCCTCTCTCGGCTCACCGGCGACGTGGACACCACGACCGGTCTGCTGCAGGGCGCGATCGTCTCGCCATCGATCTCGTTCATTCGGTTGTTCATCGCGGTCGGTGTGCTGTTCACCTTGAACTGGCGTCTGGCGATCATGGCGATGCTGGTGATCCCGGGCGCGATGCTCATCAGCTTCGTCTTCGCGCGGCGGATCCGCCCGATCTATCGCGCCGTCCGCAAAGATGTCGAGGAGATCGACGGCCGCGTCGGGGAGACTTTCTCGGGTATTCGCGTCGTGCGCGCGTTCGGGCGCGAGCAACGTGAACTGCTCGATTACATGCGCGGCCGGCACACGGTGCTCCGCAAGGAACTGTTCGCGCAGCGCCGCGAGCTGTTTCTGTGGAGCGGCTGGGGACTGCTCGTGTCGTCGGTCAACGTCGTCATCACCTGGTTTGGTGGCTATCTGAACATCGTCACGAGCGCCTCGATCGGCGACATCATGGCGTTTCAGTGGTACATGTTCCTGCTTCTCAATCCGGTCTGGAGCATTGTCAATTCGTTCTCCGAGCTGCAGCGATCGCTCGCCGCGATGGAACGCGTGTTCGAGGTACTGGGCATGCCCGCCGACAAACCCGATCGGCCCGATGCACGCGTGGCCCCACGCCTCGTCGAAGAGATCGCGCTGGAGCACGTCGACTTCGAATACCGCGAGGGCCGGCCAGTTGTCCGCGACTTCAATGTCACCGTTCCGGGTGGATCGGTGGTCGCACTCGTGGGACGCAGTGGCGCCGGCAAGACGACTGTCACAGACCTGGTCGCGCGCTTCCACGATCCGACGAAGGGACGGATAGTGGTGAACGGCACCGACATTCGCGATTTCAGACTGGCGTCATACCGCAGCTTGCTGGCGATCGTGCAGCAGGATGTCTTCCTGTTCGACGGTTCAGCACGCGACAACATTGCCTATGGCCGCCACAACGCGAGCGCGGCAGAGATCGAGGACGCGGCGCGACGCGCCAATGCGCACGAGTTCATCGAGAAGCTGCCCGAGGGCTACGACACGTTCGTCGGTGAACGGGGCGTGAAGCTATCGGGCGGTCAGCAGCAGCGGCTGGCGATCGCGCGTGCCATCCTCGCCGACCCGCAGATCCTGATCCTCGACGAGGCGACAAGCAATCTCGACACCGAGAGTGAACAGCTGATCCAGGCGTCGATGGCCGAACTGCTCGCGGGGCGCACCACCTTCGTCATCGCGCACCGGCTCTCGACTGTGAGACGCGCCAATCTGATCCTGCTGATGGAAGACGGCCGCATCATCGAGCGCGGGACGCACGATGAATTGATGGCCACGCGCGGGCTCTACTACGAGATGGTCCTGCGGCAGGCAGAGTCCGCCGGAGAGAGCATCGAGGCAGTGCTGCGTTAGCCGTAGTCTCCGGCTTTCTTGGCCGTATCGCGAAGGTGGCAGCCGGACTGCAGGTGTAGTGTCCGGCTTCTACCGGACCAAATATCACTCGGCCCTCAATGCCGTGACCGGATCAACGTGAGCGGCGTGATACGCCGGTCTGAACACCGCAATCACCAAAACCATCGCGAGCGCTAGCAGGGCGCCCATCCACGCCAACGGATCCAGCGCGCGGACCTCGTAGAGCTGTGACTGCAGCGCGCGCGTGCCTATCCATCCAAGCCCGACGCCGGCAACCGCCCCGCCGACGATCCAGCGTCCGGCTTCGCCGACGACCTGACTCGCCACGTCGCGCGGCGACGCGCCAATCGCGATCCGCACGCCGATGTCGCGACGCCGTTGCATCACCAAATAGGACGCGACGCTGTACAGCCCCGCCGCCGCGAGTAGCAGCGCGAGCGCGGCGAATGCCGTCAGCAGCCATGCGATGAAGCGCGGCTGCGCCGTCGCCATCGTGAAGAGCTCATCCCCTGTCTGGATGGTGACGATCTGTTTCGGATCGAGGTCGGCGACGATCCGCCTGAGGAAGGCCACCGCATCGGCAGGAGGTATCGTGGTGCGAAGCGAGAGAACGCCTCGCGGCCCTGACGGGAGTAGATCCACCCACCGGCCCGGGCGCGCCGCAAAGTAAATCTCGGGGTTCGGAGTGTCGGTGAGCGTTTGACCGTTTCGGACGTCCGCCGTCACGCCCACCACGGTGTACCACGGACGCGGGCCGGCCGGCAGGCCGGGGATTACTGGCATGGGCGGGAATCGAATACGACGTCCGAGTGCGCGCTCGCCTTGAAAGAGTGCTCGCTCGGCCGATTCATTGATCGTGACAGCCGGCTC
>DATCXH010000066.1:0-6692 GCA_036565925.1 Vicinamibacterales bacterium | reverse complement strand
CGTCGGCCGGTGCGTACGAATCGCCGATGCCGAGTGCGAAGTGGGAGTAGTGATCGAAGAAAAACGACGTCACGTGATCGTTGAAGATCATCAACAGGACGTCGGGCTGCCTGTCGGCCAGCCAGCGCTGCACGGGCTTGTAGCCCTCGAAGATCGGGGCCCACGCCGGGTCGTGCTCCTTGTGCGTATCGAGCGCGAATCCGATCGTGGGCGTGTGCGAGCTGGCGACTGCACCGAGAATCCTCGCCATGTCGCGCCTCTACTTCTTCGCCGTGCGCGCGGGCGCGGCGACCTGGCAGCGCGTGCCTCCCGAGAGATCGACGTCGCGATACTTGTCGTGGCACGACGAGCAGGCATTGACCACGGTCTCGCTGACGTTGAGCATCTCATCGAGGTTCTTGGTGAGCGCGGCTTTGTGCCCGGCCTCTCCCGCCGAGACGAGCCCCTCGACGGCGGCCTTCCAGTCCGGCTGATCGACTGGCGCCTGCAACCCGTTGGCGCACTTGCGCGGCGTCAGCAGCAGGGGCGCCATCTCGGCCAGCGCCAGCGCGCTGTTCTCGACGCCCTCCCACCCGGCATAGGTATCCGAGTCCTGCCAGCGGTACACGCTGTAGACCATTGACTGCTTCTTCTCAGGGCCGATCGGATCGCGGGTCTGTGTATCGAAGAGGACGTTCGAATGCGGGAACGGAAATGCTCGCATCAATTGCAGCATGTTCATGTGTGCCTTCGGCGCGGCAGGTGTCGTGGTCGCGGCCGCGGCGGGCTCGCTGGCGCGGCATCCGGTCATGAACACGGGCAGGATCAGAACAAGCAGTCGCAGACTCTTCATCGTCACATCTCCCCGCTACGCCCCGAGCAATTGCCGTACCCCATCCGGACATCGAGATCCTGTGTGTTCTGATGCGGGGAACGCAGCGCCTCCGGCGATGTGGGGATTAACTCGCGGGTGCTGCGAAGTTCTCCACGCGTTAGCTATTTGCAGATTTCGGTGATGCACACCGACGATGAGAGTGGCGCCGGGACGGGGATGTTGCGTTCGGTCATCAGCGTTCGCAGCAGCGCCGCGGTCTCGGGATGCGCGATCGCCGACTGCACACCGACGCGTACCAGACCGTCGGCGTAATCGACCGGCAGCCAACCGCGTCCCAGTTGCTCGCCCGCGACGGTGTCGCGGCTTCCGAGATCACGCGCATCGAGCCTCGCTCCATGCGCGACCAGCAGTTCAACGATGGCGTTGCGGCCTTTGTGAGCCGCGCCGTGCAGCGCGGTCCGTCCGTCGCCATCCACGGCATTGGGATCGATGCCGAGTTCGAGGCACAGTTTGACGGCCTCAATGGTGTCCTTTTCGGATCGCTCGTAGGTCACGCCCTGCACCCAGCCGATACCAGCTGCCGCGGCAAGCGCAGTAACGTTGTTGGCCGTCGCGATCTTCGGGTCTGCGCCGTGGGTGAGCAGGAGCTTCATCAGCTCGACGTCGCTGGACTGTGCCGCGCGCAGAAACGGCGTGGCGCCGTCCTCATAGAGCCATTGCATCGTGAAGATTGTGCGCGTCTCGGTGCTGTCCTTGGCGCGGGCGTTCACATTGGCGCCACGGGCGAGCAAGGTTTTGATGAACTCGAGATGGTCGAGGTCGCCGGCGCGAACCGGATAGTCGCCGCCTTCGATGTTGCGGTTGTCGGTGGCGAGATAGAGCGGCGTCCAGCCGCCCTTGTTGGCGATATTGGGATCGGCGCCGCGTTCGAGCAGGAACGTGGCCAGCACGTAGTGCCGGTTTTGTGTCGCCGTCAGTAGCGGTGTCCATCCGTACTGCGTGACCTGATTGACATCAGCTCCACCCGTGACGAGGATACGTGCCGATTCGAGGTCGCCTTCGCGCGCGGCGAATACGAGCGCCGTCAGTCCGCCGCCCTCGGCGTTCTGACGCCGGACGAAGAAGTCTCGATCGTCGAGGTCCTGCGCGGCCGACGGTTCACGAACCGCTCGGCTGCGTGCCGCGGTCGCGCCGCCGTTGTCATTCACGAGTTGCGACGCACGCTGACGTGCCGTTGGAGCGAGGTACGCCGTCCGCCCGAGTGCGGCCGGTTTCGATCGCAGCGCGACGTTCGCGCCGTGATCGATGAGCATTTTGACCGCCGCCGAATGTGATTGCGCCGCAGCCCACATCAGCGCGGTGGTCCCGCGCAATGTTTCGGTTGCGTTGACATCTGCGCCGGCCTTCAACAGCACCGCCATTGCCTCGACCGCCCCGGTTCGCGAGGCCATCATCAGCGCGGTTTCTCCGTTCGGGCCGCGGTCATTCGGATCGGCACCGGCAGCCAGCAAACGTGCGATCGCCGCGGCGCTCCCATTGATGCAGGCGAGCGTGAGTGGCGTCGCGCCGTGCCGGTTTGCCGCGTTGACGCGGGCGCCGCCGGCGAGCAGGCGCTCGATCATCGGCAGATCGTCGCGATACACGGCCCAATGCAGCGCCGTCGCTCCGTCGGCTTGCGAAGCGTTGACGTCCGCGCGCTGCGAGAGCAGCGTCGCGACCGCCTTCTGGTCGCCCCTCATCGCGGCGTCGGCGATGGGACTGGTTGCCGCGCCCAGCGCGAGAGCGCCCCACAACAGCGCTACCGCACCACTCATCACTCCAACTGCGACGCGCATGGTGCCTCCTACGCGAGCCCGGTCAGCCTGCCGGTGCTGTCGCCAATGACGTCTTCGCGAACGCCGAACATGTCCAGGATGCTCACCAGCAGATTTCCCGTCGGCACGGTTTTGGTTGGAAACGCCAGATGCCGTCCACCCTGCAGCCGCCCCGACGCCCTGCCGGCCAGCAGGTGCGGCACGTCGTAGTGCAGATGCTGATTCGAGTTGCCCATGTTGCTGCCGTAGAGAACGAGCGAATGATCGAGCAGTGTGCCGTCACCGTCGGGCGTCTTCTGCAGCTTGTCGAGGAAGTAGGCGAGCATCTTCACGTGATACCGGTTGAGCACCGCATACTCTTCGACCCGTTTCGGATCCTCGGCGTGGTGTGAGCCGCCGTGGAAGCTGATCGTCGTGCCGCTCTCGGGATACGAACGGCCGGTCAGGTCGCGCGCGTAAAGCAGTGTCGATACGCGTGTGATGTCTGCCTGGAATGCGAGTGTCAATAGATCGAACTGCAACTTGATGTGCTCGTCGAACGACTCCGGCACCCCGTACGGCATCGTTGACGTTGGCGCGCCCGTCGACGCCTTCGCCGCGATGTCCAACCGCCGTTCGATCTCGCGTACATCGTCAAGGTACTGATCGACGCGCTGGCGATCGGCCGGTCCGACGCCGACCTTGAATTGTGCAAGCGTGTCCGAGATCGAATCGAGGATGCTGCGGTCCTGCTTACGGCGGGCGACGCGTTCTTCCGTCGTGCTGCCGTCGCCGAACAATCGCTGGAACACCACTTGTGGATTGATTTCCATCGGTAGTGGCCGGTTCGGCGCCGGCCAGGAGATCGAGTTGGTGTACGCGCAGCTGTAGCCTTCGCCGCAGTTACTCGAGTTGGCGCCCGGGTCTTCGACGCCAAGCTGCAGCGACGGGAGCAGGGTGTCCTGCCCGATCTCGCGGGCGATGACCTGGTCGATGGTCACGCCATTGAGAATGTCGGCACCGGCAGTTTTCTTCGGCTTCTTCGCGCAGAGGAATGCCGATGCGACCCAATGATCTGCACCGGTGACTCCGGGTGGCGGCTCCGCCGACTGCGACCAGAGTCCGCTCATGACGACCGTCGAATCGCGGAACGGCTCGAGCGGGGTCAAGATCATCGGGAGGTCGAAAGCGGTGCCTTGCTTAGTCGGCACCCAGAACCCTGGCGCCATCCCGTGTGGTACAAAGACGCCGGTGAAGCGCGTTTTCGTCAGCGCCGCGGATTGCCTGGCCAGCGCCCGCGCCGGCACCATCGCGTCGAGCAGTGGCAGCGCGATCGCGGTGCCCGCACCGCGCAGGAAAGTCCGCCGCGACAGATGCTTCTTGGTGAGGAAGGTCATTGGGCACCTGCAGTCTTGACGTTCATCTGAAACTGCTTGCTCTTGACGACACCGAGCACCAGCGATGAGAAGCGATAGTTGTCGGGTGCCGCGTCGCGAACGATCGAACGGACCAGCGGCATGTCGAAGTGCTCAGCGCCGCGTCCCAGCCCATACGTCAGCAGCTTTTCGGTAGCGACGCGGACAAACTGCGGCGAGTAACGGATCGCGACCGCGCGCAGTGACGCGACACCGTCCATCATCGTGCCGTCCACCAGCTCGCCGGTCGCGTCGACGGGTGCGCCGCCATCCTCCGTACGCCATTTGCCAACGGCGTCGAAGTTCTCGAGCGTGAATCCGATCGGGTCCATGATCTTGTGGCAGCTCTTGCACGGCTCCGTCGTGCGGTGCTCCTGCATCTGCTGCCGCATGGACTGCTTCGTCCCGCCGTGCGCGTCTTTCTCGGTCGAGGCAATGCGAATCACCACACCGGGCGGCGGACTTGGTGGACTCACGCCGAGGAACGTCTGCATGAACCACTTACCGCGCTGAACCGGTGAGGTGCGTCCCGGCTGCGACGAGACCGTGAGCTGACTCCCGTGACCGAGCAGGCCGCGACGCATGTCGAACTCCGGCCCGAGCGTGACGCGCCGGAACTGACTGCCGTAGACGTTCGGAATCCCGTAATGACGGGCCAGTCGCTCGTTGAGGAACGTGTAGTCGGCGGTCAGCAGGTCCAGCACGCTGCGGTCTTCGCGCACGATGCTGGCGAACAGCAACTCGGTCTCGCGCCTGAAGGCCTGTCGCAGGTTGTCATCGAAATCGGGGAAGGCCATCACGACCGGCGCCTGCGTCTGCAGTCCGCGCAGGTTGAGCCACTGTCCCGCAACGTTGACGACCAGCGCTTCCGAACGCGGGTCGGCGAGCATGCGCTTCACCTGCCGTTCGAGGACGGCGGGCTCTCTCAACCGACTCTTGCTCGCCAGTGCCAACAACTCATCGTCGGGAATGCTGCTCCACAAGAAGAATGACAAGCGCGAGGCGAGATCCAGATCGCTGATGCGATAGGGCGTCCCGATGGCCACTGCCGCAGGCTCGGTCTCTCGCCGGTAGAGGAACTGCGGATCGGCCAGAAGGCGGCGCAACGCCATCTCGATGCCGCGATCGAAGTCGGCGCCTTCACGCCCCATCCGGTAGAACGACATCAGCGTCGTGATATCGCCCTCCGTCGCCGGACGACGGTAGGCACGACCGGCGAGTGAGCCGACGATCCGTCGGGCGCAGGCTGTCTCTTCGGAAGTGGACGTGCGTGCCTCGCCGGAGTCCTTGGCGACGGCGGGGTGACAGAGAAAGATCTTCTTGCGGCTCGGTGTCTCAGTCGCCGTTGCCGCGCTGTAAGGTCCGTCGATACGGATGCTGCCGACGTGCGGGAAGAAGGTGAATCCGGGCAGGCCTCCGGTTTCAATCGTGCTGCGAAGAAAGCGCTGATTCAGGTCGAGCAGCGGTGCATAGTTCGTGGCTGCGAACGTGACGCCGAGCTGATGCGGTCCAGCGGTAATCGGCACACGCAGATCCAGCGTGCCGCCTTTGGCCAGCGCCGTGTCCCAGTCGAGCAACTGAACGCGCGCGCCGTCGAGCAGCACTTCGAGCTTTTCGCCGCGGACCTCACCGAACGCGGTGTTGCTGCCCATGTTGCCCTTGTTGACCGGGATGACCTTGAGCGCGTACTCGCCGTTAGCGGGGAACTGATGATGCACCTGAAGCCCGCCCCGCGTGCCGAAGGGAAGTCCTTCGACGTGGTAGTCCTGCGTCGCATCCTCGGGTACGCGGTACACCGTCTGCGTCGGTGCGACCGCGGTGCCGACCGCGAGACGGCTGATGCGTCCGGCCGCTGACAAGTACGCTTCGAGCAGTGGCGGTGACATCACCAGTGTGCCGGCCATGTTGTCGAACCCTGCCGTCGAATCGTCGGTCGGCATGAACTTCGCCGCGTCAACTTCGAGTGCGAGGAGATCGCGAATCGCGTTCTGGTATTCGCTTCTATTGAGTCGATGCAGTCCGGGGGGAGGCAGTTGCACGACCGCGTGCTGATCGAGTTCGGCCTCGAGTCCAGCGGCCAGCTGTTCCCGGACGGCCGGATCGAGCTTCGGGCTGCCGGCCGGCGGCATCATGCCGGCGCGGATCTTTCGCACCGAGCGCTCCCACGTCGCCGGACCGAGCGCGATATCCGAGAGGTCGGGTCCATCGAGCGTGACGCCGCCTGATTTGAGGCGAGTCGAGTGACAGCCGACGCAATGTTTGTCAACGAGCGACCGGAGCGGCGGTGAGGTCGCCCCTGGGCTCGGCCCAGAGCTCGGCCCAGGGCTTGCCCCAAGGCTCGACCCAGGGCTTAGCCCAGGGCTCGGCCCAGAGCTCGGTCCAGGGCTCAGCCCAGGGTTCACCCCAGGGCTCGGCCCAGGGTTCGTCTGTGCGTACACGACGGCCGCGGCGAGGACGGCCAGGCAGATCGCGATCAGTGAGTTCGCTTTCATACGCTCGATCCCTGCATCAGTGGGCTGTCTCGTGCTGTCCTGGATGCGTTTCGCTACCACCGACCTGGACGGATCCCATCAAACCTGCTTCGGCGTGGTCGAGGACGTGGCAATGAAGCATCCACGCCCCACTGACGCCCTCGCGATCGTCGAAGCGCACCGCCAGATGCACTGTCTT
>DATCXH010000160.1:0-5363 GCA_036565925.1 Vicinamibacterales bacterium | reverse complement strand
GGTTCCAAGTTCCGGGTTCCGGGTTCCGGGTTCCGGGTTCCGGGTTCCGGGTTCCGGGTTCACGGAGCATCCGAAGGCCAATGCCGCCGTCGACGCGTCTATGGGGCAGCCATGACATTCCTCAGCGATCTCACGCGTGATTTACAGCACGGCCTCCGCCTGCTGCGACGAGCTCCCGGCTTCACCGCGGTCGTGCTGACCATTCTTACCGTGGCGATCGGCGCGTCGGTCACGGTGTTCAGCATCGTTGACGCGTGGCTGCTGCGCCCGCTGCCATTCCCAGACGCCGATCGATTGGTCGTCGGTCTCGCGGCCCAGCGCGATCGGCCCACTGAACCAGCGGTGTTCCTTTTCTATCGTTCGTACCTGGGCTTCAAGGAACAGAGCCAATCGTTCGCCAACGTGTCGGCGGCCTTCCGGCGAGGCTATCTCGTCACTGGGCGCGGCGACGCCTCGTCGGTGGTCGGGATGGCGGTCTCGGACGAGTTCTTCGCCACCATGGCCGTCGCGCCGCTCGTCGGACGCACACTCGATTCTCGCGACGTGGGCCGCGCGCCTGTGACCGTGCTCAGCTACGGTTTCTGGCAGCAGCAGTTCGGCGGCGCCCCCGATGTCATCGGCACGATAGTGACACTCAACGGCGAGCCGCACGAGATCGTCGGTGTCATGCCGGCTGGCTTTGACGTGCGCATGCTCGAACAACCGCGCGGCGCCCAACTCTGGACATTGATCAAAGCCGGCGAAGATGGTTACGACGCGGCAGGCACGGGTCCAGTTGCGTTATACGCTCGGCTTCGTCAGGACACGACACTGGCGAGCGCACAGGCCGAACTGAATCAGCTTCAACAGCGTCTTGAAGCGCCATTTCCGGAATCGCAGCGGCTCTCGCAGTTCCCCGTGCTGCTCACGCGGCTGCAGGATGACAACACGCGGACGATTCGCGCCACGCTGATCACCGTCATCGTCGCGGTCGGGTGCCTGCTGCTCATCGCCTGCATGAATGTGGGAACGCTCGTCCTCGGCCGAGGACTTGCACGGCTGCAGGAAGCGGCCGTGCGCGCCGCGCTCGGATCGGGATACGGTCGCCTCGTCCGACAATTCCTGAGCGAGAGCATGCTGATCGCGTTGCTGGGCGGCGTGGCAGGCCTCGCGTTGGCAGCAGTGTCGATCCGCTTCTTCGTGGTATGGGATCCGCTCGGCATGCTCCCTGCCTCGGCTATCGACATCAACGTCCGTGCACTCCTCGCTACCATTGCGATCGTCGCACTCGCCGTGATCATCGCCGGGCTCGTTCCCGCTCTGCGGATCGCTGCGGCAGATCCACAGCGCGCGTTGCGATCGAGCGGCGATCGCGGCTCGACCCGACGCGGACAGCGCGCGCAGACACTGTTACTCGGTACGCAGCTGGCGATGTCACTGACGCTGCTGGTGATGACCTCGCTCCTGGGTCAGACATTTGTGACCCTCACGCGCGCGCCGCTGGGATTCCAGCCGTCGAACCTTGCCGTGGTGGATCTGCATCTACCCCTCGATCCGGACGCGTCCCGACAGACAGTCTCCAGCGAACGACTTGATCTGTACGACCGCGTGGCCGCACGCATCCAGGAGATCCCCGGCGTGCAGCGTGTTGCGGCCAGCACCTCGCCTCCCCTCTTCAGCGGCGGACTAGTGTCGGTACGGACGAAGCGCGACACCACGCAGGCGCCGGATCGTTTCAATGCGCAGGATGTGACGATCTCGTTCTTCGAGACGCTGGCCATGCCCGTCATCGCCGGGCGCGCCTTCGATCGCCGCGACTCGAGCGCGTCGCCTCGGGTCGTCATCGTCAATGAACTCGCGGCTCGCCGTTTGTTCACGTCCCCTCGCGAGGCAATCGGGCGCTTGCTGTTCATTGACCAGCAAGAGCCGCGCGAAGTGATTGGCGTCGTCGGCAACACCGCCTCGGTCTTCTTCAACACTCTCGAATGGCAGACGAATCCGATCGTGTACGTGCCTGCGTCGCAAGGGTTCTCGGCGATCACGAATCCCGAGCAGCGCACCTTTGGGCTCAGCCTGCACGTGCGATCCAGTCGACCGCTTGCGCTCGCCGAGATCCGCCGGGCAGCTGCCTCGGTCGACTCGCGGCTCGCGATCACGGCAATGGAAGCGGCTGAGACGTCGGTCGCAAAAGCCACACAGCAGCCGAGGTTTCGGATGACGCTGCTGGCCTGGTTTTCGATTGGCAGCCTGCTGCTGACCGCCATCGGTGTGTATGGACTCGTCGCCCAGACCGTCGAGCGCCGCGCGCGCGAGATTGGCATCCGAATCGCGCTCGGTGCCCAGGCCATGCTGGTCGTGCGCATGGTGGCTCGCGGCGCAATCGCGACCGCCGTCGCCGGCGCGCTGGCCGGCTGTGTCGCTGCGTTGGCACTTGGAGGCACTCTGACGAGCGTGATCTACGGCGTAGACGCGCGCGATCCCGCGTCGATGCTTGTCGCCGTGGGCGCGCTGCTCGGCATCGCACTGCTTGCTGCGGTCATCCCTGCTTTGCGCGCCACCCGGATCGATCCGATTCGGGTCCTTCGATCGGAATAACCGCCGCTGATATCATCCGTACATGGCGCAGTGGCTCGTCAAAGAGGAACCGGATCACTACAACTACGACCAGCTCGAGAAGGACAAGAAGACCGTGTGGGCAGGCGTGCGGAATCCGCTCGCCCAGAAACATCTGCGCAGCATCAAGCGCGGCGATCGCATCTTCTACTATCACACCGGCAAGGAGAAGGCTGTGGTCGCCACCGCCAAGGCGACCAGCGACGCGTATCCCGATCCCAACGACACATCCGGCAAGCTCTCGGTCGTGGACATCGCTCCAGACAAGAAGCTCAGGCGTGCGGTGACCCTCGCAGAGATCAAGAGCGACAAAGCGTTCGCGTCGTTTCCTCTCGTGCGCATGTCGCGGTTGTCGGTGATGCCGGTCACCGACGCCGAATGGGAACGCATCGAGAAACTCAGTCGATCGTGATCCGCCACACGTTGGTCTTGCTGCTTGTCCTGGCCGCGTCCGCGGTCAGTGCGCAAGAAGCGCCACCCGCCGGGGCCTCAGCGAAGGTGGGCGACATTCTCATTTCCCGTCAGCTCGCGACCGAGCAGGGCCTGTCCGTCGGCAGCATCGTTCAGCTGGCGGTGGGCGCCGATGGCACCGGCGCGCGCTCGTTCCGCATCGCCGGCATTTACGAACCCACTCCCGATCCTGCCCGCCTCGGGGTCGTGCCGCGTGAAGTCCGAATGCACCTGCCCGACCTGCTCGACGTGATGCGTCCACCGGGCATGCTCGCCGGCACCGAGTACATCGCCAACATCAACGTCGCGCTCACCGATCCCGCTGATGCGACCGCTTTTTCCCGCGACGTCAACGCCCGCATGCCGGGCGTCATTGCGCGACCGTCCAGCGAAGCAGCCGGATCAGCAGGACCGTTCCGCGTGATCGAGCGCTTTCACCTCGCCATCGCCATCGTCACCATCGGCGCCGCGACGGTGTTTCTGCTGGCGCTGACCATCATGCTGGTCGATGAGCGCCGCGAGACGGTTGGGATCCTGCGACTGATCGGCCTGCCCGCCCGTCGAGTGCTCGTGCAGGTCCTCCTCGAAGGCATCATCGTTGCGAGCGTCGGTGCGGCATTTGGCCTCGTGCTCGCCGTCCTCTCCGAAGGGCTCATCAACGCGTTCTTCCAGTGGCGGTACGACACGGCGCTCGTGTTCGTGCGCGTCACGCGAGATGTCGCGCTCACCTCGACGGCGATCGCGGTTCCGCTTGGCGCATCCGCGACGGTACTGGCTTCATGGGCGCTGCTGCGCCGCAACGGTCTGCGCCTCGCACGACGATGAACGCGGTGGGATTTGCGTGGCGGAGCCTGGTGCGCCAGCCGGCGCGGGCGATTCTGGGCGTGCTCGGCGTCGCCGCGGTTGGCGCGCTGCTCCTCGACATGCTGCTGCTGTCGCAGGGGCTCATCGTGTCGATGCGCGATCTGCTCGATCGATCGGGATGGGACATTCGGGTCAGCGTTGGCGAGATTCCAGGACGCGGTGGTCGTGTCCCCGACGCGTCCGCGACAGCGACGCGCGTCGCTTCACTCCCGTCGGTCAAGGCCACATTAATCGTCAGAATCGCGAATGCACGGATCGAGCGTAACGACGGTCCTCCGATCGCAGCCACGTTCGAAGGCGTCAGCGGACGATCGAACAAGGGCGTGCCGATCACACCGCCGTGGACCGTGCTGCGCGGCCGCGATGCACGCGGATCGAACGAAGTGGTCGTCGATGCCGCAATCGCGAAGGCAGCCAATCTCGACGTCGGCGGCACGATCACCTTGCGCGCTTCATGTGTCGCCGATCTCGAAGCGCTGCCACCGGCGCGGCTGCAGGTGACCGGCATCGCGGAGTTTCCGTTCGCTGGCACGAATGAGGAGGGAATCGGTGGTTCGCTCGATGCGCTCAAGGCGGCCTGCGGCGGCAACGTCGGCGATGAAGCCGACCTGCTGCTGGTGACCTCCACTGGCGAATCCCGCGACACGGCCGAAGCTATTCGGGCAGTCGTGCCCGGGCTGTTTGCGATGACCAACGACGAGGTCGTCGGTCGTCTGCAACAGACCGGATTCACCTACTTCCGGCAGATCTCCGCCGTCCTGACCACGGTCACGGTCTCATTTGCGGTGTTGCTGATCTCGGTGCTGCTGACCGTATCGGTGAACCAGCGCCTCGGTGAGATCGCGGCGCTGCGCGCCCTCGGGTTCTCGCGTTCGCGCGTGGTGAAGGATGTGCTGTCGGAGTCGGCGTTAATTGTCGGCCTCGGCGGCCTGATCTCGTTGCCACTCGGACTGCTGCTGGCCTCGGGACTCGATCGCATCCTCAAAGCGATGCCGGGCATTCCCGCCGAACTGCATTTCTTTGTCTTCGAGGGATCGGCAGTGGCGGTCCACGTCGGGCTGCTCGCCTTGACCGCGATCGTCGCTGCGCTCTATCCGATGCGGATCGTCGCCACGCTTCCCATCGCAGCGACGCTGCGCGATGAGGTGATCGGATGAGCGTGATCGTGGACGCGCAAAAGGTTGGACGTTGGTTCGCAATGCCGGCCGGACCGGTTCATGCCGTTCGCGATGTCACGCTGCAGATTCGCCCCGGCGATCACATTGCGGTTCGCGGGCCATCAGGTTGCGGCAAATCCACGCTGCTCCACATGCTCGGCGTCGTCGACGCGCCCTCGTCTGGGACGCTTTTATTCGACGGCCAGGACGTCTCGCGGCTCTCTGATGCCAGGCGCAGCGCGCTGCGACTACGACGCATCGGCTTCATTTTTCAACGGTTCTTCCTGTTGCCGATGCTCA
>DATCXH010000036.1:0-6515 GCA_036565925.1 Vicinamibacterales bacterium | reverse complement strand
ACCCCTATCCGTACGGAGGCTTTTACGATCCGAGCTCCTCGGTTCGTCTGCAGGTGATGCCGCGTGAAGCCGAGGTCTACGTCGACGGCTTCTTCGCCGGCATGGTGGACAACTTCGACGGCACGTTCCAGCGTCTTCGTGTCGCACCGGGTGACCACGAGATCCAGTTGTTCATGCCGGGCCACCGCAGCTTCTCGCAGAAGGTGTATCTGCAGCCCGGAGGCTCGTTCAACATCCGTCACGTGATGGAACCGCTCGGCGCTGGTGAGCCGGAGCCGACTCGCCCGGTGGCTCCGCCGCGATCGTCGTCGGTGCGCGCCGAACCATACGGTCGGTCAGATCGTCCAAACTCTCGTGGTTCGCAGCGGCCCTCGCCTCGTGCAAATGAGCGCAACGGTAATATCGAATCGAGTTCGGGCTCGATCGCGTTGCGTGTGCAGCCCGGCGACGCCGCGATCACGATCGACGGCCAGCAATGGGAAGGCGCTCAGGATCAGGATCCGCTCGTGGTCCAGCTCGGTGTCGGTACTCACACCGTCGAGATTCGCAAGGACGGTTATCGCACGTACATCACCGATGTCACTGTGCGCCCCGGCGAAACGACACCACTCAACGTGTCACTAACCAAGCAGTAGCATGCAACCTGAAATCGGCGGCGGGAGTATTGGACAGGCGGCGTTCCCGTCGCCGTTCGGGCGGCCTTCGTTCATCGGCGAAGAATCAAAAGCCGAGCGGCGTCGCCGTAAGGACGCGGAGCGACTGCGCGAGACGCGTCAACTCGATCCCTGGGAGCGCTACCGTGCGCTGGCCGATCACGTCGATCATCTGCTCGACATCACTGAGCTCGCCGATCGCAAGACGCGATTCGCGTTGGTCATCCTTGGCGCGTTGAATGCGGTCAACGTGTTGATTGCCGTTCGCGCGCCGCACCTGGGAGCCGACGGCGTCAGCCCGGCCCTGCTACAGGCTTACATCACGGGCTACGTGCTGCTCTCGTTGTATGCCGCGGTCTTTGCGATTCTTGCGTTGAGGCCGCGATCGCAGGAGACGGATGGTGCGATCGCCCAGCATGAGCCGACCGGCATGAAGCTCCTCGCAGGCGCACCGGACACAGACGCCGAGACGTACTACGCCACGTGGCGTCAGGCCGAGCTGAGTCAAATCAATCGGGAGCTCGCGATGCGGTCGCACCTGCTGGCACGCGCTAACACTGAGAAGTTCCAGGCGCTGCAGCGCGTCTACCAGGGCTTGCTCGTCCTGGTCGGTCTGACCGCGGTGCTGGCCCTCTTCATCGCGCTCCACGCGATGGCCCCGACCGGGCTGCCGTTCTAACGGAGCTGGACCAAGCTAAGAACCAAGGACCTAGGATCAGGCAGCCCAGGACCAAGCAGCCCAGGACCAAGCACCAAGAACCAAGCACCAGGGACTACTCCTCGCCACCCATCCCAAGGCACAATGCACCGGCATGAGCGTCGTCCATTCGGACGAGGAGTCCAAGGTCGAGCGTAAGCGCAAGAAGGAGCTCGAGCGGCTTACAGAGACTCGGCCGCTCGATCCGTGGGAGCGCTATCGCGCGCTTTCGGATCACGTCGATCACCTGCTCGACGTCACCGAGCTGGCCGATCGCAAGACGCGATTCGCGCTTGTCATTCTCGGCGCGCTGAACGCGGTCAACGTGCTCATCGCCATCCGCGCGCCGCAGATCGACGCCGATGGTCTCAATCACACCTTCATCCAGGCCTACGTCGCGGGATATGTGATTCTCTCGCTCTACTTCTTTGTCTACGCGATCATGGCGCTGCGGCCGCGCGCCGGACGGATGCATCGCGCGGGCGAGCCGCGCGCCGGAGGCGGCGTACCCGGACTTCGGCTGATGGACGACATCCTGGTCACGGATATCGACGATTACTATGAGCTATGGCGGACCGCGGAAGTCGGTCAGCTCGATCGCGAGATGGCGCTGCAGGCCTATCTCATGGCGCGCGCCAACGCCGAGAAATTCCGTGCCGTGCACCGCGTGTTCCGCGGTCTGCTGCTGCTCGTAGGCTTGACCGCTCTGCTCGTCGCGATCATCGCTTTGCACCTTACGGTGCCGTCGATGTTGGGGATTTGATACCGCAGCTGAAATTCGCGGCGTCCTCGATGCTCCCCGTTCCCTTGTAGATCGCAATCTGCGGATAGGCACAGAGCGGACGCGTCCGATCGGACACGCCGTTGCGCATGCGCGATGCCGGGATCTGCGCCGGAGCATTGCCTGCAGTGACCCATTGATCGAGCGGCGTCACCATGTCGAAGGTGTTGACGCCGGTACCGCCACCACAATGGCCCATGCCGGGGACCATGAAGAGTCGCACCGCGTCCTTCGCTCCGCTGGTCTTCGACTGAATCTGACCGTAATAACGCACCAGATTGGCGGGGGGAATACCAGGCTCTCCCCAGCCTTGATACAGGATCAATTTGCCGCCGCGTTTCGTGAACGCGCTCATGTCCGATTTGTTCGCGTCGAAGATCAGATTGTCTCCAGTCGCCGCTTGTTTCACATGCGAGTCGTAGTTGAGCGCTTTGGGATCCCAGTTCGGATCTTTGAAGACGACGTACTTGAAGTAGTCGACGGCGTAACTGACCGGCACGGGATTCCAACCTGGCTCACTCCCCCGCTCGAGCCCAACATAGATCTGTGTCCCGGTCTGCGGATTCGAAGGACCGGCATACACCTTCTGCACCGCCCTCACCTGCGCATCGGTCAGGCACGACGCCGGATCCGCTCCCGCCTTGCACGTCAGCACTTTCGGATCGAACGTGCACGCGAGCGGGTTTTCAAGCACACCGTCCCTTGCGCCGTCGAGGCCGTCGCACGCGTTCAGCACCGCGTCGTGCACGAGCGTGAGCTTCTCACGTGGCAGCGCACCAGCCGGATCCCCGAGCGCCTGCGCAAACCAGATCTGCCCGAATGCCTGCGTGGAGGTGTGACTCGCCGGTGCGCCAGCGACGATGCCGTTGAAGTCCTCCGGATAGCGTTGGGCGGCCGTCAGCGCCTGACGTCCGCCGGTCGAACAACCGGCGAAGTACGAAAATCGCGGCGCGTTGCCATAGAACCCGTTGACGGTCGTCTTCGCAGCGACGGTGGTCTCATGAATCGCGCGGTGCGCGAAGTCGATGAGGACGTCCTCGTTCGCAAACGTATTGCTCGACGGCCCGGTGTGACCGGTGTCGGTGCTTGCCGCCGCGTAACCGGCCGCGAGCGCATTCGCCATCGCCGGATAGCTGATGGTGCCGGCGAATCCGCCGTTGCCTACGACCTGCAGCTTGCCGTTCCAGCCGTTCGTGGGCATCCAGACTTCGGCCTTGATGTCGGAACGCGGCGCCGGCTTCAGCGTGATTGCGACGCGGCAGAATTCACCAAGTTTTGCAAACACGTTCGCACCACCTGCTCCTCCCCGGCCCGATGGTGGCGTGAACCCTCCGGCGCTAACGGTCTGCGCCAACGTCACGCTCCCGCTCTTCACCGGGAGCAACGCGAGGCTTTCGCACGTCGCAGCCGATGCCGCTGACGGCAGAATGACCGCGGACACGATCGCAACAACCCGAGCGGCAACGTGCGTATTCATGCGCGAATCTTATTACTTTCCCGTTGCATCTTTGCACTTCGAAGTTTCTGTCTGGTACGCTTGCTGGATGTCCTCGCCCTCGGCGCACCCTCCGATCAGTCTCCCTCGCCGTAGAGCAATCACCGCCGGTCTCTTGCTGGGCATGTCGCTCGGTGCACTCGAAGCCACCGTGGTCAGCACCGCGATGCCTACGGTGATCGCCCAACTCGGGGGCCTTGCACATTACAGCTGGGTCTTTGCCGCGTACTTGTTGACGTCCACAGCGTCGGTGCCAATCTGGGGCCGACTGTCGGACTTGTACGGCCGGAGACGGATGTATCTGCTCGGTGTCGCGGTGTTCCTGGTTGGCTCGGCGATGTCAGGTGCGGCAACGAGCATGTTTCAGTTGATCGCGGCTCGCGCTCTTCAAGGGCTCGGAGCCGGCGCGATCATTCCGCTCAGCATGACCATCGTCGGCGAGCTCTACACGCTCGCGGAGCGCGCGCGGACGCAAGCGTTGTTCAGCGGCGTGTGGGGCGTCGCCTCGATCGCCGGGCCGCTGGTTGGCGGATATATCACCGACGCGATCAATTGGCGTTGGGTGTTCTATCTCAATGTGCCGTTCGGGTTCTGTTGTATGGCCGTCATCGCGCTCGCGTATCCCCCGTCCCGCAATAATGCGGGGGTTCGAGTGGACTGGCTGGGAGGCTCGCTGCTCTTTGCCGGCGTCAGCTCGCTGCTCATCGCCTTGGGTGGTGAAGCGGGCTCAGGCGCGTGGTGGTGGTTGTCTGCCGCAATCGTCCTGCTCGTCGCATTCGGCTGGGTCGAACGGCGAGCACCGGAACCGATTCTGCCGGTGGATATGCTGCGTCATCCGATCATGACTCGCACGCTCGTGGTCGTGTTTCTGGTCGGGTTCGCGTTGTTCGGCGCTATCGCGTTCATTCCGCTGTTCGTACAGAGTGTGATGGGTGGCACGGCGACGCAGGCAGGCCAGGTACTTACGCCGCTGTTTCTCGGCTGGGTCGTGATGTCGATCGTGGGCGCGCGGCTGACTGTGCGGATGGGCTACCGCGTCGCCGCGGTCGGCGGCAGTGTGCTGATGACGCTTGGATTCGCTGGCCTCCTCACGCTCGACACGCACTCAACGCGGACGATGCTGTTGGGGAGCTGCACGGTGCTCGGCGCGGGCATGGGGTCACAGATGCTGTCGCTGCTGCTCGCAGTCCAACACGGCGTCGACCGCACGCGTCTGGGGCTGGCAACGTCGCTCAACCAGTTTTCGCGCAGCATCGGCGCGGCGGTTGGCGTGGCTGCGATGGGCGCGATCATGACCCGCACGCTGACCGGCGTCGCGCTGCCGGGCGGCGCTGCTGGACTGTCAGGCGGAACGATGGTGCTGAGCGAACCGATCCGCGATCAGTTCGCGATGGGATTGCATCGCGTGTTCCTCGCCGGACTGCTCGTGTCTGCCGCAGGTCTGATTGCGACGTTCTTCCTGCCGCCCGTGCACTTCGCGAAGCCGGTCGCGAGCGGCACGGGCGAGCACATGCTCGAAGCCGAAATGACGAACCTGCGGCCCGAAGATGAGCCTGTCGCGGTGCCTGAATAAACTCCCAATTCCCAACCACCCCAACGTCACACTCCCAACTCCCAAAGGTTCTCCGCAGTCGGAAGCAATTGAAAGTTGGGAATTGGGAGTGGTTGGTACTTGGCAATTGGGCGTCGGAATTGATGTCAACGTTCAATAACAACACCAACGTGAAAACGGAAGGCGTTCACGTCGTCCTCGTCAGCGAACGCGCGTAGATAATCCACACCGAAGCGAACCCCGGTGTTGTCGGTCAAGCCGAAGTTGACGCCGCCACCGAGTTCGAGGGTGAAGTTGGTCACAGACTCCTCCTGTGAGAAGCTCGGGACACCGGGAATGGTGCCCGTCAAATCGACCGAGCTGTTCGCGGCGCCCACCAGCACCTGCCCATACGGCACGAACGCGGAGTTCTGACGCGCGTTGATCCGAATGCCGCCGAGGAACAAATGCACCTTGAGGTCAGCGGAAGCCGCCAGCGTTAAACCGCCGACCGTGATGGACTCGTTGAAGGTTTTGTAGTTGCCACCGACCTGAAACACGACGCCAATCATCGGAGTGAGATTCCCGGCCACGTCCGCATACCAGCCCTTCGGCATCGACTCGTTGTCCTGGCCCTCTACGGCAAACGACAGGAACTGGTAGCCGCCTGAGATCTCGGTTCGTGGCGTGGTCTGCGCAGTCGCGGGGACCGCCACGGCAAGAAAGACCACACCGATACTCAGGACACGCATGCACATCCGCATACACACTCCTTGTCGTCGCGCGTGATGTTCCGTTTACCGGCGACGAAGGCAAAACGGTCGGAGGGCACGATGTAAGATGCCAGACTACATACCCTGATGTCATCGTCTGCGCATCCCGAGCTCTGCTTCATGAGTGCGCGGGAGCTCGCCGCCCTGTTACAGGCCCGTCAGATCTCCGCGCGCGATGTCATGCAGGCGCATCTCGATGGCATCGCCCGCATCAATCCACACGTGAATGCCATTGTCTCAAAGCTTCCGGACGAGACATGCCTCGCACTCGCGGACGAGGCGGACGCACGGCGCGCGCGGGGCGAGGCCACCGGCCCACTGCACGGCCTGCCGATCGCGTTCAAGGACAACCAGCCGGTCAAAGGGTTTCCGTGGACGAGAGGTTCGCGCATCTTCGCGCACGATGTTCCCCTCGGGGAGTCGGTGTTTGTCTCGCGATTGCGGGCGGCCGGCGTCATTCCGATCGGCAAGACAAACATCCCCGAGTTCGCGATGGGCTCGCACACCTACAACGAACTTTTCGGCGCGACGCGCAATCCCTACAACCTCACGAAAAGTGCCGGCGGGTCGAGCGGCGGAGCCGCC
>DATCXH010000092.1:0-2064 GCA_036565925.1 Vicinamibacterales bacterium | reverse complement strand
TGCGGCTCCGCGCCGAGCTCGGTCCCGCGCAGCATCCGCTGCACTATCTCGCCATTCCGCCGAGCATGTTTCCGATCATCGTGCGCTGTCTCGGCGACAGCAGCTGTGCCAGCGGCGCGCGCGTGGTCATCGAGAAACCGTTCGGGCGCGATCTCGCGTCGGCCAAATCGCTGAATGACACCCTGCACGGGGTGTTCCACGAGTCCGACATCTTCCGCATCGATCACTACCTGGGCAAGGAGCCGGTCCAGAACCTTCTGTACTTCCGATTCGCCAACACGTTCCTCGAGCCGATCTGGAACCGCAACTACGTCGAGAGCGTGCAGATCACGATGGCCGAGCAGTTCGACGTCCAGGGCCGCGGCAAATTCTACGAAGAAGCCGGCGCGATTCGCGACGTGATCCAGAACCACATGCTGCAAGTGCTCGGCTTCCTCGCGATGGAACCACCGATCATGTCGCATCGCGAGTCGATTCGTGACGAGCAGGTCAAAGTGTTCCGCATGATCCGCCCGCTCGACCCCGCGAATCTCGTGCGCGGCCAGTATCGCGGCTACCGGCGTGAGGCAGGTGTCGCACCCACCTCGCAGGTCGAAACCTTCGCGGCCCTGCGCCTGACCATGGATTCGTGGCGTTGGGAGGGCGTGCCGTTCTTCATTCGCGCCGGCAAGAGTCTGCCGGTGACGACGACCGAAGTGTTCGTGAATTTGAAGCGACCGCCACTCTCGATGCTGGCGCCTGGACAGGGGAACTACGTGCGCTTCAGGCTCAGTCCCGAGGTCACGATCTCCATCGGAGCGCGCGTGAAGCGCCCGGGGGAGACGCTCGAGGGCGAAGAGACCGAGTTGTCGTTCGTGGATAAGCCTGAAGGCGACGAGATGGATGCCTACGAGCGTTTGCTCGGCGATGCGATGGAGGGAGACCCGCAACTGTTCGCGCGGCAAGACGCCGTCGAAGCCTCATGGGCGATCGTCGATCCGGTGCTTCACAATCCGACGCCGGTGTTCGAGTACGAACCAGGCACGTGGGGCCCGGCCGAGGCCGATCGCCTCGTCGCCGACGCCGGCGGGTGGCACTGCCCGGCGCCGTCGCTGGCCTATTCGTGATTTCTCGATCTTTGATTCTTGAATCGTTGTTGATTGTCGATTGTCGATTGGTGATTGAAAGCAGGCCGATGATTACGGCGCAGGTTGCGTCCTCAATCCCCAATGCCCAATCCCCAATCAACAACTAATCAACAATCCACAATCATCCAATCGACAATGTCCTAGAAGGCATTCCCGATGAACGGCAGCATGCGACCGAAATAGAGCACCGCAAACCACGAAAACAACGAAATCCCGCCGGCGAATTTCAGACGCAGCGGCGTGTTGTCACCAGGACCCACTTCATTTACCATCGCCTTGGCACGTGGACTGAGCTCGAACGCCAGAATGTTCAGCCCGGCGATCAGGATGAACGCGACCTTGGCCCACCACGCCGGGTTGTGCACGTATTGATCGGGCGCACCCATGAAGAACATCAGCCCGGTCACGAGATTGATCGCCAGCCCCAATGCCGCCCACGGCCGCAGATCCATCACCGCGCCGAGCGACACGCGCCGCACGAAGCCCAGCATGCGGAGATCGAACAGACCCGCGACGCCAATCAGCAGTGCCAGGCCGATGAAATGCAGCGTCTCACACAGCGGCCACAGCCATGGCGTCGCCGTCATCGGCGCGCCGATACCGGTGTGTTTGATCCATGCCGCGGCCAGGTCCAGTGCATGTCCCATCGAGGTTCTCCGCGCGCGTCTGCGCGATGCCTTAGCGCGTCCGCGCGCCCGCCCGTCTGCGGGCCTTACGAGGCGTAGACGTACGCCATCAGACGCCCAGCCGTGATCGCCGCGACCCAGACCGCCAACGATGTCGCGGCGAGCACTTTGGCGGTCAGGTTGATGCGTGGGCCATCCGTCGTCGTCTCAAACACCTGGTTCCGGATCCCGAGAATCACCAGCACACCAAACATGACCAGGATCAACTTGCCGATGAACAGTCGCGATGTGCCACGCGTGGTGGCATCCGC
>DATCXH010000058.1:0-3564 GCA_036565925.1 Vicinamibacterales bacterium | reverse complement strand
CCATCCTCAACGAACTCCGCCGCGACCGCGCTCAGATGGAGCCCGCGTTCCTCTTCGTTGACCCGTACGGGTTCAAGATCCCTGCGGGCCTGCTTGGCGACCTGATGAAAGCTGGTCGGGTCGAACTGTTCATCAACGTGATGTGGCGCGAGCTGGACATGCTGGTTCAGCAGCGGCCAGCCGCTGGCACCCCGCATGCGCAAACGCTCGACGAGATCTTCGGCTCCGGTTCTTGGCGTACTGAGGTTATTGGCGACGGCATGGACGAGCGCCTTGACCGCGCGATTCCGCTCATGGCGAGAGGCATCGGCGCCAAGTGGTGGACGTCGGCGGTGCGAATGGTCACGGGTGGACAAGCGACCCGGTACGTCTTGCTGCATCTCACGAATTCGGATGATGGGCGCGACCTCATGAAGGAGTGCGCATGGTCAGTATCGCCTGCTGGCGGCTTCATGGTCCGGCGCTCCGACAACCCTGATCAGCAGTTCCTGATCAAGCCGGAACCGGACCTGCGTCCTCTGCGCGACTGGATTCTGAACCGGCTCTCGCGTCGTCCCGAACGATGGCAGGATCTGCACACCGCCGTCAGGCCTGAATGGTGGTTGCCAAAGCACGTCAACGAACTGATTCGCGAACTGAAGAAGGAAGGAGTTATCGCTGCGGATCCGGTCGCAGGTCGAAAGTTCGGCGCTGCGGCGAACCCGTTGCTGAGGCTCGCCAAACCAACCGGTTGATACGCGAAGAGGGGGAACACCGGGGGGAACACCCCCTCCGCGCGAGGTGTTCCCCCTGGAATGGCCCGCATCGAGGACCCGTCCTGGTCAACTAACGCGACTCGCGCGCGGCGAGCGCGCCCGGCAACTGCCGATCGTCGTGCAGGTTGCAGCCCGTCGTCCTCGGGCGGCGCTCTGTGCCGCCCGCCTGGTGGCGCCACTGCCCGAACGGTCGCCAACAGCAGCCCGTGGCGTGAGCGACCACCCGAAATGACCCCGCGGCCTGCCAGCCCGCGGCCACAGATGTGGTCGCTCACGCCACGCTGCAGGACCACGGCGCCCATCTCGTCGTCGGTCGTTCCGCTGCAGGTATCGGGAGTGTTTCATCGCAAGATTCAAGACGCGATTCTGCTCATGTTCACCCGGCGATCCACGCGCTGATCTCCGACGTGTCGTCGCGCCAAGACTCTCATCAGATCCTGCCGACATTCGGCCGCACTTCCTGCGATACATTCGGTGAAGATCTTCGGCCAGCACATGGCGAGAATTGAGCTGTGCTCGACGTCGTCAAGGCTCTCGCTGCGCTCGACCCTGCGGGCTTCGGCCTTGACGACGCCTGCGCGCAGCTCGAAAGTCGCACTTAGGTGATGGCCGATGAACCTGGCCCGCACTTCTGCGTTGACCGGACGCACGGACGCGCGTATCGTGAAGATCTCGCCGATGCCATCGGGCATCCCTCCGCAGTCTCGCCAGACGCGGAGCGCTGAGGCCGACGCTCTCAGAGCAACGCTGCAAGCTCCTCTCAACAACCATTAGATCGATCGCACACGGTACGCGATCAGCGCGTTCGATTCCAATTCACGCGCTTCGATGTCGGCGTCACGCCACATCCACGCTCACCGTCATCCGCGCGCCGGCCTCAGGTCGGCGCGCTTCGAGCGCACTCCACCGCACCACGAACGTCTGCAACGAACTCGCAGAGGCGCACATGGAGTACGTCGAACACCCGAATACAAGTCCGGAGCTGATTTCGATCGCGCGTTGTCGCGAACTGCTTGGCGAGGACGCGGAATCGATGACCGATCAAGGCATCGAGGATATTCGCCGACACGCAGAGATGATGGCGTGCATCGTGGTCGAAATGTATCAGGAGCAGCGTCGCTGTTCTGAGTAGGCATCGTGCCCCGAAAACGCAGCTTGCCCGACTCCGCGAATGGATCTACGCTGCCGATCATGATCGGCGCGGTGATCTACGTTCGCGTCAGCACGAAGGAGCAGACCGAGAACCTGAGCCTGCCGACGCAGCTTCGCGCATGCGAGGAGTACTGCCGCCGCCAGGGCTACGAAATCCTCGAACGATTCCACGAGGAAGGCGAGAGCGCCAAGTCCACAGACCGCAGCCAACTTCAGAATCTGCTCACGTACTGCCGGTTGAACAAGGGCCGCGTCCATTTCGTGGTCGTATTCAACCTGACGCGCTTCGCGCGCGACAAGTACGACCACTTCGCGCTGCGCTCGCACCTGCAGTCGCTTGGCATCTCCCTGCGCTCGGCGACGGAGCCGATCGACGACACCTCCACCGGCAAGTTGATGGAAGGTGTCCTCGCGCGTTCGCGCAGTTCGACAACGACGTGCGGTCCGATCGAACGCGCGCTGGTATGAAGGCCGCGCTCGAACTCGGGCGCTGGGTGTTCCTGGCGCCGATCGGCTACTTGAACGCGCCGCGCCCGATGGGCAAGAGCCTGGTGCACGATCCGGAACGGGCGCCGGTCGTTCGGCGTGCGTTCGAGGAGTACGCGACGGGCCGATACACGAAGGAACAGCTGCTGAACGGGCCAGGGCGTGGGGCCTCACGAATCGGCGCGGCAAGCCGCTCACGTCGCAGGCGATCGGCATGCTGCTTCGCAACCAGCTCTATGCGGGCATCGTGGATGTGCCCGAGTACGGCGTCCGCGCCAAGCGAGGCGACTTCGAGCCGCTGATCTCCGAAGAGTTGTTCTATCGCGTTCAGGCGATCTTGTCCGGGCGAGTGCCAAGCACGGCACCGCGGCAACGAGCGCATCCCGATTTCCCGCTGCGTGGCTTCATTCGTTGTGAGTCCTGCGGACGTGGCCTGACCGGCAGCTGGTCGAAGGGACGCAGCGAGTACTACGCCTACTACCACCGCCGCCCTGGTTGCCGTGCGGTGAACGTCACGAAAGCCACACTCGAAGGCCTGTTTGCGGACGAACTCGCACTGCTCCAACCAACACCGGGCTATATGCGCCTGCTCAAGGAATCAGTGCTGCAGATTTGGAAAGCTCGCAAGGCCACTGTGCGCGAAGAGATCGTAGTCGCCGAGCGAGCGGCCAAAGCCGTCCAGGAAAAGCTCGACCGTCTGGACGAAGCGTTCCTCTTCGAGCGCTCGATCGACATCGAGACGTACGACCGCCACGCTGAGAAACTGCGCGAGGAGCTCACGCTCGCTCGGATCGACCGTCACTCAGGCCAGCTCGAAGAACTCGACGTGGAAGGCATCCTGGCGTTCGCAGAACGCATTCTGCCGCGGGCTGCCGACCTGTGGGTCCAGGCCTCGCTCGACCAGCGCCAGCGGTTCCAACAACTGTTCTTTCCCGACGGAATCGCGTTCGACGGAAATCGGTTTATTGGAACCGGCGCAACCGCGCCGGCTTTCAGCTACTTGCGGGAAATCAGAACCAAAAATGAAGGTTTGGTGGACCTGACGGGAGTCGAACCCGTGACCTCCTGAATGCCATTCAGGCGCGCTCCCAACTGCGCTACAGGCCCACTCTGGGGGTGCTCGAACACCTGATCCTAGCACTCGAACCGCCTGAACGAAAATCGGATATAG
>DATCXH010000445.1:0-2085 GCA_036565925.1 Vicinamibacterales bacterium | reverse complement strand
CCAAGATCCGCGCCTGTCGCTCAATGCGAACGCGAACCAGCCGTTCGAGCGAGCGACGGTCACACGCCTCGACAACCGCGCGATCGGCATCTTCGGCGCAGCGGAAGTCTGGGTGAAGCCGTGGGCGATCGCGAATTACGCGTTCGTCTGCGACACGACCGATCCTCGCAAGCCGCTCGTGATGCGCCAAGAGGAGGGCCTGCACCTCGAGGCGACGATCGAGACCTTCCCGCTTCGCGCCGACTACTACGAACACATGTTCGGCTTCGGCGCGTGGAACCGCCTCAACGGCGCGGTCCTGCAGTTCAACAACGCGTCGTACTCGGCACCGACGTTCTCGCTCTGATCTGAATCGCGACGGGCATGCGCTCGTGGGTGTGCCCGTCGCGGTTTCTCAACTCACCATCGAGTCATCCCATGGCCAACGCACGTAAGCCGGGCGGTCTCTATTACATCGGAGAGACCGCCGTCAATTCTGAGGGCGTCGCGATTCCGGACGCTCCAGCGAAGGACGCGAACACCGATCCGAGCAAGCAGCCCGGCGCCCTGAATGCGCCGACGCCTGAAGAGCGCATGGGCGCTGCGATTGCTGCAGCACTCCGCGCGAGCGTACCGGACGCATCGAAGTCCAAGAAGGGCGAGTAATCGACCGTGGGCTTCCAAGTCACGGCAGACCTGACCGCGGTGTCGTATGCGACGTCGGACCAAGCGGACGACGTCGCAGAGTTGCGCGTCAATGGGGCGGCGTGGCTCGCGCTCGACAGCGACCAAAAAGATGCGGCGATGGCAACGGCTAGCCGAGACATCGACTCGATCGCGGGCACACCGCCCGGCACGATTGGGGGGTTCATCGGGGAGCGCGCGTCGCCGGACCAGTCGCTTGAGTGGCCGAGGACCGGGACCGACTACGACGACACCGCGTGGCCGCAGCGCCTCGTTGATGCGACGATCGAACTGGCGATCTCATATGCACCAGCGTTCGCCGCGGGCAGCGATGTGCTGAATCCCAGCCTTGAAACGGGGACGCTCAAGAGCAGCAAGGTCGGCCCGATCGAAAAGGAGTGGTTCGCGCCTCGGAGCGCCGACGCGCTCTCGATGGCGCGGCTACCGGCGATGGTTCAGCGACTCCTCGCACCGCTGGTGCTGACAGACATCGGGAATGTCTGGGGCTCCGGAAGCGTGGCGAGGGGATCGTGAGCGCGCCGAACGAGGGTGGTCGCTGATGCCGACCTCATACGCCGAGGACCACGCGAGCGCAAAGGCGGACATCGCCGAGGCGGGATTCTCCGTCTCATTCTCGCGCAGCGTCGGCACGGTCGATGAGGCGACGGATACCGTCTCGTCATCGACGACCACGACCTACACGGGCGTGGCGCTGCGGATGCCCGGCGATGCGCGCACCTATGCGGCGCTTGGGCTGACCGAACGCGATCCGATCACGCTGCTCTACGCGACGGACAACTACGGGGATGCGCTCCCGCCGCTCGGCGCAACGACATCCACCGCAGCACTCGGTGGCGGCACGTACACGGTCCAGTCCATCGATCCGCTCGCACCGGACGGCAACAAGGCAATCACCGCCACGCTGGTGATTGCGCGATGAGCTTCGCCGACGATCTCAAACGCTTCGAGCAGAAGGTCGTTGCAGATTCGCGCGCGATCTTCGTGAACGTCGCTGCGACTGCGCACGAGTCGATCGTCAACGGATCGCCCATCACGGGGGCACCTGGCCAACCCGTCGATACGGGGAATCTTCGCAACTCGTGGCAACTGCGATTCCCCGACCAGAACACGGCCGAGATCAGCACGAACGTCGAGTACGCGCCCTACGTCGAAGACAACGTGCGCAACGTGCGGTTCAAGAATCATGGACCGCATAGCGTCAAGCTGACGATCGCTGGCCTCGAGAAGATCGTCGCGCACGAGACGGCGAAGGTCACCGGGGGCGCGCGATGATCGACCACCAGGAAGTCCATCTCGCGCTCCGCAATCGGATGCTCACCGCGAGCGGATTGCCGTCAGGCACGAACCACGCGCTCGAAAACCGCACGTTCACGCCGAGCGGCACGCCCTACATCGAGGAGG
>DATCXH010000071.1:0-7608 GCA_036565925.1 Vicinamibacterales bacterium | reverse complement strand
GGAACGGCTGACGCCGCAACTCGACGTTGACGGGCAGCGCGAAGTGCACGCGGCCGTCACCGAGGTCCGTGCTCAACACTTCGACAACCGGGTTGACTGCAAGACCAAACTCGCTCAGCGTCAACGTTGGATCGATGACTGTGTACTTCGCGCCGAAGTACACATCATCCAAACCTGACGCGGTCGTACCCGCGTAGCTGGTGTGATAGAAGGGCACGCTCGCACTGAACTGCATCCGATCGGTTACGCCCCAGCCCATGCCGAGCATCGGCGCGTTGATTTGGCTGGAATCCGCAAGGCGCCAGTAGCCGACGCCAAGGCTCGCGTAACTCTCGCCTCGATATGACGAGCTCGCATCATCGAGCCACGATCCGAACTGGCGGTAAGACGAGACAGTTCCGACGACTGGTTCCGATGCGGCCGCTATCGTGGTAGTCGGCACGGAAGCCGACGTCCCGGAGGACGTCGGCGTTGAAGTACCGGAGCTTGGGATTTTGGGTCCCTTCGGTCTCCCATTGCCTTGCGCGTATGCCGCGCCAGGAGTCAGGAGACCGAAAACGATGAGGAGACCAATCGCTGGGGGGAGAACACGACGTGTCACTGATTGGCTCCCGTTACTTGGCAGTGCTGGTGCCGGTCGATCCGGTACCCGTCGAGCCCGTGCCCGTGGTGCCGGTTCCGGTGCTGCCCGTGTCACCAGTGCCGGTGGCGGTGCCCGTCCCGGTGCCTGTGCCCGTGCCGCCCGTACCCGTTCCAGCGTCACCCTCTGGCGTCTCTGCCGGCGGCGGGGTATTCGCCACTTTCTTCGCGGCCTGGCCGAGACTCAATCCCTCGACGGTCATCGCTTCCTGCAGGGCCACGAAATCGAGGTTGCGATTCTTCGCCGCGTTCAACGCCGCGATGAACTGCCCCTGATTGCGGAACCCGGCCGTCGCCTCGTCGAGCGTCAAACCGAGCGCGTCGAGCTGCGGCTGAATCTTCGCGAGCTGCGCCGGGTTGTTGGTGATCTTCGTCGCGAGGTTATTCGCAGGCGCGTCGGCCACCGGCGCGTCCGACTTCTTCGCATGTGGCGAGCCCGCCTTGGACTCGTCGGTGCTGCCATGCTTGGTCGGCGCGGTACCGTCGGCCGGTTTCTTCGACGAGCCCGCGTTAGCCGATTTTCCAGGCGAGGTCGACGGACCCGACTTCGGGGCATGCGTCTGACCGCCACCCTTCGGCGACGATGTCGTCGTGTGCGGCGCCTTGGCTGCGCCTGCGCCCCTGCCCTGCGCCGACGCTGTCGTCGCCAGGGCCATTGCCGTCGCCGTCACCGTGAACAGCCGGTATAGCTTCATCGTGGGTGCCTCCGGGGACGCAGAAGGTCCAAGAACAGTGCCGCCGCTCGACGTGACGAAAGTCGTCACTTCTTCGCGGGATCGCGCACGATGCACGCCGCAGGGCGTGTTCACATGCGGGCCTCGTATTGCAGATCTGGTGATGTACTATCGCGACTCGTGACCCATTCGACCCACTCAGAGCAGGGCGATCTCCACGAGGTGTTCGCCGTCCGGTATGGCCATCACGATCGGAAGGCGCACGAGAACTACATCGGCGGCGATCCGCACGACCTCCTCCAGCCGCTGGCCTATTTCGTCTGGGTAATCCGCGGCGCGCACGGCACGTTCGTCATGGACACCGGCTTCGACCATGCGATGGCGGCCAAGCGCGGTCGCGTCATCGTCAACCCGGTCGCCGAGGGCCTGGCCGCGATTGGCGTGGATCCCGAGCAGGTGCAGGACGTCATCATCAGCCACCTGCACTACGACCACTGCGGCAACCATGACCTGTTTCCACGGGCGAAATATCACCTTCAGGATCTCGAGATGGCCTATGGCACTGGACGATGCATGTGCCACGCTCATCAGCGGATTCCCTTCGAAGCAGACGATGTGGTGGCTATGGTTCGAAAGGTGTTCGATGGCCGCGTCGCCTTTCACGATGGCGATGAGCAACTGGTGCCGGGCTTGACACTGCACCACATCGGCGGTCATTCGAAGGGTCTGCAGTGCGTACGCGTCAAAACCCGGCGTGGCCACGTTGTTCTGGCCGCGGACGCAACGCATCTATATGCGCACGTCAATGAGGGCCGTGTGTTTCCGATTACTTACAGCGTGGCTGAAACACTCGAGGGCTATGCGACGCTGAAGAAGCTGGCCGATTCACCCGATCACATCGTCCCTGGACACGACCCGGACGTCTTGAAGCGCTATCCCGCTGCACGCCGGGGACTCGAAGCGTGGGTCGTTGATCTGGGGGCTTGAAGAGGCCGTCAGATCAAAGGTCAAAAGTCGTCAGGTCACAGACCGAGGCGCACCAGCGCGGCATCACGGGACCGTTCGACAGTGACGCGGGCGAGCGCCCCCGACAGATCGAACGCCGTCTCCACCACCGGACAGAGGCCGAAGACGACCAGTTCGCGATGTTGCGCGCGCACGCGTTCCGCCGTTGACTGTACGAGAAGCAGACCCTGGCCGTTGATGTAATCAACCGCCGTCAGGTCCAGCAAGAGAGCCCTCTGCTTTCCAGTGCAGAACTGGTCAAGTGCGCGGGCCAGGTCGCCCGTCGTCGCGTTGTACACGCGTCCTTGCAGTCGAAGGAGTAGGGCTTCGCCGAGGATGTCTTCCTGAATGCGGAGATACCAGACGGCTCCGTCGTTTCCGCTCACAGAGGGGTGAACCAACGGCAGGGTGGGATAAGCTTACCAACTTTCAGCACATTGGGGTGTATTTGATGGACGACACCGCGGACGCGGCACTCATCGCACGGTGCCTCGCCGGGCAACAGGACGCATACGAAGCCATCGTGACCCGCTATCAGCGGGGGCTGTTCACCGTAGCGCTCCGAATGCTCGGCAACTACGAGGATGCGCGCGATGCGACTCAAAACGCGTTCGTGAAGGCGTACGAGCATTTGAACACGTTTGATCCCAATCAACGCTTTTTCAGTTGGTTGTTTCGGATTCTGAAGAACGAATGCTTGAACGTCCTGCGGGCTCGTCGGCCCTCGCAAGAGGTGTCACTGGATATGCCGTCAGTTCGCGCGGCCGATCCAGTGGAAGTCAGAGAGCGTCAGAAAGCCATTCAGACGGCGCTGATGTCGCTCTCGACGGAATACCGGGAAGTCGTGGTGCTGCGTCATTACACGGATTTGTCCTATGACGACATCGCGGTGGCCCTGGGGATTCCGGCAACGAAAGTGAAGTCGCGCCTGTATACGGCGCGGCAGCAGCTTGGCGAGCTGTTGATGGATTGGCGCGTAGCACGATGACGAACATCAACGATCCGTGGCGCGATGACGAGGTGACGAGGACACTGAACGACCTTCCCCCGGTCGATCCGCCCTCGACATTGGTCAACGACGTCATGTCCACGATTGCGAGCCGCAGCGCGACGGCACGTGCAACTCACTCGTCGTACATCCCCACGAAGAGAGGCGAGAACATGGCGAAGAAAGTGCTTTGGATTGTCGCGGCGACCGCCGCGTTGGCGCTGATTGCGATGCGACTCGTCGGGTACCCCCCGGTCGAGAAAGGCACCGAAGCAACCATTGGCGCAGCGCAGCGTTACCAGTCGCCGCAGATCTCGAGCGCCGACGTCAAGACCGAAGACGCGCAGCTGCAGGCGTTCTTACAGAGCGACGTGTTCCGTCAACTGACGACCGACAAGGTGGCGCGCCAGGCACTGAGGAACAAGGACTTCCAGAAGGCGCTTCAGGACCCCGCCGTTCGTGCGGCCCTCGTCTCGTCTGATGTTCGCCGGGTCATCGGCGACCTGAAACTTGCGGATGCAAAAGTGCTGGCGAATAGCGATGCGAAAGTGCTGGCCAACAGCGATGCGAAAGCGCTCGCCAGCAACGATGTGAGAATTCGGGCCGCCCTCGACGCCAACGCCATGCTCCGGGCGGCGTTCGAATCCAGTCCGGCGCTCCGCGCGGCGCTCGTATCGCAGGACGTCATCGCGGCGATGAACAGCAAGGCGATGGATGCGGTGCTCTCGAAAGCTGACGTGGCGATGCTGGTCTCGTCGGACGTCGTGTTCAGGGCCCTCAGCGCGTCGGATGCGTCACTCGATGCGGCCGGCGGCGCGGCGAACGACGCGGTGGCAAAGTAATCGGATACTCGGAACTCCCCAGGCTCCCCCTATTACCCCCAGTTCCCCCAAGCGCCCTGTGACTCGGGAGCGCGACCTCACCGTCGCGCTCCTGATCGCTTTTGTTCTGCTCTTCTCAGTCGCACGGCCCGCTCACGCGCAGTTCACCGCCACTGAGACCAAGGACGTCAGCGTCATCTTCCTGCACCCGACGCAAACATTCATCGTCCCGCACGTCGGTCGATCGTTCGAGAACGCGCTCGCGTTCCATCGCAAGCTGTTCGACTTCACGCCGCGCGAGAAGATGACGGTGCTGCTCACCGACTTCTCCGATGCAGGCAATGCTTCGGCGGAAGCGGTTCCGCGTGACTTCGTCACGCTACGCATCGCGCCAATGAACTTCGCCTTCGAGACCTTCACGGCCAGCGAGCGCATGTCGTATCTGCTGAACCACGAACTGGTTCACGTCATGACGAACGATCGACCAGCGCCGCGCGACCTCTTCTTCCGTCAGCTCTTTCGCGGCAAGGTCGCTCCTGTCGCCGAACATCCCGAATCGGTGCCGTATCTGTTCCTGACCGCGCCGAGGCGTGCGGCACCGCGCTGGTATATGGAAGGCATCGCGGTCTTCCTCGATACGTGGATGGCTGGTGGCCTGGGGCGCGCGCAGGGCCCATTCGACGAGATGGTGTTCCGCTCGATGGTGCTCGACGGCAGTCGCTTCTACGATCCGCTCGGCCTCGCAGCGGAACTGACCAAGACCGACTTCCAGGTGGAAGCGAACTCGTATCTGTACGGCGCGCGATTCATGAACTACCTCGCCTACACGTACGGACCGGAGTCACTGATTCGCTGGACATCACGGACAACCGGGTCGAAGGCGTACTACGCGTCAGCGTTCGAGCAGGTTTACGGCATGCCGCTCGAGAAAAGCTGGCGTGACTGGATTGCCTTCGAGCAATCCTTTCAGCGCAAGAACATCGCGATCATTCGCCAACATCCGACGACACCGTATCGCGACGTCTCACGTGAGGCACTCGGGTCGTTGTCACGCGCGTACGTTGACCCCGAACGCCGCCGCATATACGCGGGACTGAACTACCCCGGCACCGTCGGCTACCTCGCCGCCATCGGCCTTGACGAGGGACGCGTCGAGCATCTGCAGGACATCAAGCAACCCCGCATCTACACCGTCACGTCGCTCGCCTACGACGCAGCAGCGAACACGTTGTTCTACACCAACGACAACGCCGCCTATCGCGATCTCATGGCCCTTGATACGACGACTCGGCAGCAGCGAATGCTGCTCAAAGACGCCCGCATCGGTGACCTGTCGCTGAACCGATCGGACCGATCGTTGTGGGGGATTCGGACCCTCAATGGCATCTGCACGCTCGTACGAATTCCGGCGCCATACACGAATTGGAACGCCGTCTATTCCTGGCCGTACGGTGAGACCGCGTACGACCTGGACGTGTCGCCTGACGGCGAGCTGGTGTCGGTATCAGTGGGTGAGATCGATGGCCGTCAGGGCGTCCGCGTGATGAAGACTGCGTCACTGATGACCGGTGACGCGACGGCATTGAAGCAGTTCGATTTCGGAACCGCGATCCCCTCGAACTTCGTGTTCTCACCCGACGGACAGTATTTGTTCGGCAGCTCGTACTACACGGGCGTGTCCAACATCTTCCGCTACGAGTTGGCAACCGGCGAAGTCGAGGCACTCACCAACGCTGAAACAGGATTCTTCCGCCCTGTGCCGCTCGACAATGGATCGCTGCTGGTGTTCCGCTACACCGGCGAAGGATTCGTTCCGTCGATCATCGACGCGACGCCGATCAAGGACATCAACCCGATCACCTTTCTCGGTCAGCAGGTTGTCGAGAAGCATCCAATCTTGAAGCAGTGGGCCGCCGGCTCACCAGGATCGGTGCCGATCGAATCGATGATCACGCGGACGCAGAAGTACAGCCCGCTGAAGCAGCTTGGCCTCGAATCGGTGTATCCGGTCGTTCAGGGCTACAAGGACGTGTTCGCGTATGGCATGCATGCGCGGTTTTCCGATCCCGTTCTGCTCAACGGCATCAGCGTCACCGCAACATACTCGCCGACCTCAACGCTACCGCTGAGCGAGCGCGGGCACGTCCGCGGGGATTACCGCCGCTTCGACTGGAACGCGCACGCGGCATGGAACAATGGCGACTTCTACGATCTCTTCGGACCGACGCGCACCAGCCGCCGCGGTTACGATGTCGGCGCCGGCCACACCAATCTCCTGCTCTTCGACGAGCCGCGCCGACTCACGCTGAACGTCGATGGCCGCGTTGCCGGCCACCTCGATCAACTGCCGGAGTATCAGAACGTGGCGGTATTGGTCGAACGTTTGTACAGCCTGGTCAGCGACCTCTCGTACACCAACGTGCGCTCGTCGCTCGGCAACGTGGACGACGAGAAGGGGCATCGCTGGTCAGTGGTGATGCGCAACGACGTGGCAGCCTCGTCGCTATTCACGAAGGTGCACGGCACGTTCGATCTCGGGTTCGCCTTGCCGATGGGCCACTCGTCGATCTGGATCAGAAATGCGGCCGGCGCATCGCCACAGGATCCAGCCGAACCATTTGCCAACTTCTACTTTGGCGGGTTCGGCAACAACTATGTGGACCATCGCAACGAACAGCGTTATCGCGATTACTATGCGCTGCCTGGGATGGAGCTCAACGAGGTGGGCGGACGAAATTTCGCGAAGTCGGTGATTGAGTGGAACCTGCCACCTGTGCGCTTCGCCCGCGCGGGCACGCCGGGCTTCTATCTCACGTGGATGCGTCCCGCGATCTTCGCCAGCGGTCTGGTGACGAACATGGATGCAGCCGGGATTCGGCGAAAGGTCAGCGACGTCGGTGGCCAGCTCGATTTCCGCTTGAACATGTTGTCCACGCTCGACCTCACGCTGTCGATCGGCGGCGCGATCGCATTCGAGCAGGAATCCGCGCCGCGTCGTGAAGCCATGATTTCGCTCAAAGTGCTCCGCTGATGGCGCTGCTCGCGAACATCATCGTCGCGTTCGTGCCGGTGCTGATATTTCTCGCCGTGCTGGTCGTGATGGACAGCTTCAAGCTGGCTCGTCCGAGCGCGATTGCATCGGCGCTGGGATGGGGTGTCGCGGCGGCAGTCCTGTCGGGCCTGGCGCAGTTCGCGATGACTGGCACGTTGTCAGAGGGCGTGTTTCATCGTGTAGTCGCAGGGGCAATTGAGGAAGTGGCCAAATGCGCATTCATCGCGTATCTGATCCTCAAGCGCCGCATCGGCTTCCCGGTTGACGCCGCGCAACTGGGATTTGCGGTTGGGACCGGCTTTGCGGTGGTCGAGAACTTCGAATATCTACGCGTGCTGTCCGGTGCAGGCTTCGTCCTGTGGCTGGTGCGCGGGCTTGGCACGGCGATGCTGCATGGAGCGACGACCGCGATCTTCGCGATGCTGTCGC
>DATCXH010001182.1:0-7468 GCA_036565925.1 Vicinamibacterales bacterium | reverse complement strand
CAGGCGCCTGCCGTGCGGGCGCCTGGGGGATCACCGATTGGGTTGCCGCGAAGGCGGCAAACCCAATCACGAGCATCGCGCGTGTCATTGCGCAGCCTCGCTGCGATAACGACCGACGTAGGCGGCCTTGGCGACGATCTTTCCTTCCATCGCCTTCAGCAGTTCTTCGCGTCCTGCCGTGGCCGGCAGATCGAGATTCGAGTTCAGCGCGTACAGCTCGAACACGTAGTGGTGATAGCGCGGACCGGCTGGCGCGCCCGGACCAAAGTACGCATTCTGTCCGGTGATCCCTCTTCCGACCACCGCGCCTGCCGGCACGCTGCCTTCGGGGATGCCGCCGGCTGATGCAGGAATGTTCCACACGATCCAGTGCAACACGTCTCCGGTGCTGCCCTTCAGCGACACGTCGATGTCGTGGAAGATGATCGCGTAGCTCATCGTTCCTTCGGGCGCGTTGGCGAATTTGAAGCCAGGCTGCACGCCGCCGCGACCAGCGTATTTCTGCGGCACGATGCCACCATCGGGAAACGCATCGGTCGTCATGAGGAGGGGCGGAAGATTGAATCCGCCGCCGCCGCGACCGCCGCCACCGGCGCGAGCGCCTCCGCCTTGCGGCGCCTGTGCCTGTTGTGCCGACAGATCAACGCCTACGGTTACAGCGGTCATCACGGCCGCCACAGAGATCAACCATTTCAATCGCATCGAATTCCCTCCGGCGCGTCCCAGGGACACGCCCTACTTTGGTCTGCCTTTGATTCCCTCAGCCAGCATCGAGATCTTATAGATCGTCATCGCCGTATTCCGCACGCCCTCCGGCGTCGTCCAGGCTTTACCGTCCGGCCCGATGGCGCCCATCTGCGGCACATACAGCGTCTTTTTGTCGCGGCCCGAAAATGCCAGCGTAATCGGCCGGCGCGGTGTCGGAATCATGCCGAGGTGCTTGCCCTCCGGCGAGAGCACGTGCACACCGAGGTTGCCAGTGACGTACAGCCGACCTATCGAATCCACTGCCATCCCGTCGCCACCATCATCACCATTCAGCGTACCGAAGTCGCGTCGGTTGGCCGTCGATCCGTCCGGCTTCACGTCGAACGCGATCACCACCTTCTGATTGGTGACGTAGAGCGTCTTGCCATCGGGGCTCAACATGATCCCGTTCGAGCGCAGGTTCTGATCTTCGACGACCGAGACGACGCCGTCTGCGCTGACGTGATAGGCGCCGCCCGCGGTAAAGTACGCGCCGCCTTTGCCGTCGGCCATCAAATCGTTTGGGCGACCAAGTGGCCGGCCGTCCTTGAACATGTTGGCCAGCGTGCGACGCTGCGGAAACACCATCGCGATGGCAGGAAGCTCGGGACAACTCGCGGCGAACGGACGCGCCGTATCCGTGCACGCGCGCTGCGCGGCGAACAGCCGGCCCTGTGCGTCCATGGAGATCGAACCGGCCCCGAAGCTGTCCTTCACGAACACGTACTCTTTGCCGTTCACATCCAGCCGGCGGATCGTGTCAGTCTGCTCCTGCGCGAACAGCACGCCCCCGTCGGCAGTACCCACGATCCCGTCCGCGGTTTCGAAATCCGCCCAAATCAGCTCCCACTTCGCGTCCGCAGCGACCACGCCGGGGATGGCGGTGACGACTGCCGCCCGCTCGCCAGGCAGGAGTGACGATGAACCACCCTGCGCGCTGGCGAGGGCGGGAACGACCAGAGCGGCCAAAACAAACCGTAGTCTCATGAACGCGATGCTCCTCTTCGGGACGACCGCAGATGGTACCGCAAGGCGCGACCGGAAATCTGGCATATTGATGCGCTGCAGGCGGATCTCGAGATCCGCCTCTACGAACCGGGGGCCGATTGACGAAATTCCTGAAAGACAACTTCGTCCTGGTCGTGGGTTTGACGCTGCCGATCCTCCTCATGATCGGCTTCATCGTCTTCAGCACGCTTCCGCGATCGCTGTCGAACCCACCGCAGTACGATCTGATCTTTGCGACGCCTGACTATTCCGATACGAATGCCAACCGCCCCTTGAGCGTCATGCTCGTCGTCAGAGATGGCGTGCTCAAAGCGCAATACACACGCGTGCCGCCGTCGCCCAATGGCGGCTACTACAACATCGGCTGGAAAAAGCTGTATCGCTATCAGGCCGGACCGCACACCGTGCGCGAGCTGCCGTTTCCAGTCCCGCAGGACGTTGCCGCGATCGAACAGATGCGCGAGGACACGGTCGACGCCACCAGGGACTTGAAACTCGACACGACGTTGCGCGCACCGGACGGCTACGAACTCGAGTACGACGTGAACCGCGGACGGGGCCTGCTCACCGACATCTTCTGGTCGTCGCCCTCGAACGAACCGCGTCTTCGGAAAGGGGCATCGAGTGTGCGGCTCAGAACCGGCGATGGTCGCACGTCGTTCTATGGCGGCAACGTCGAGTTCATCGGCTGGGTTGTCGGTTCGAAATGAGTGACAAGCAGGACGCGCTCGTCGAGGTCGTCGATCTGATCACCCGTCACGGGCTGACCATCGACGAGATCTCCGCTGCGCTGAAGGGAGAGCCTGCGTTCACAGCCGCCAAATCCGGCGGCATCCTGTCTCGGTTATTCGCCTACATCGGCGGCACGTTCGTCATCGTTGGCCTGTCGATCTACGTCGGCCTGCGCTGGAACGATCTCGATGCGCTCGGCCGCGTGATGATCACCCTAGGTCCCGGGTTCTGCATCTTCGTGCTCGCCCTGGTGTGCACCACGGATGCGCGTCTGGAGCGTGTGGCCACGCCGCTCTTCGTACTGGCGGCGCTGGTTCAGCCGACAGGCATCCTGGTGATGCTGCAGGAGTATTCGAGCGGCGGCGAACCCGCGCACGGCGTGCTGTTCATGAATGGCGTCATGGCCATTCAGCAAGGGTGCGCTTTCATCGCCAGACGACGAACGGTTCTCGCACTGACGACGATCTTTTTCACCCTGGGATTCTTCACCATCGCGTTCGATCTGCTTGGTGTACATCACAACCTGATTGGCCTGGTGATGGGCGCGTCGCTCCTCTGCATCGCGTGGAGCCTCGATCGCTCGCGACATCGGTCAATCGCAGGACTGGCGTATTTCTTCGGGTCTGGAATCTTTCTGGCGGCCGCGTGGGACTGGCTGCACGATACCGTCGCTGATCCGCTGTTTCTCGCGCTCGCGTGCGGCGGGATCTTCCTTTCAACAGTGACACGCAGCCGCAGCCTTCTGCTGGTGGCCACCATCGCCCTGGTGGGCTACCTCGGGAACTTCATCGAGGAACGCTTCGGCAACGATCTCAGTGGCCCGCTGATGCTGATCGTGATCGGCTTCGTGCTGATCGCCTTCGGTGGGCTCGCCGTCGCCATCAACAACCGGTTCATCGCCGCTCGGTCCTGACGGACCGGGCTTGGTCGATTGCCGATCGCGCGTGGCTATTGGTAGTCGTACAAATTGGGCGGTTCCTTCCCGAGCAACCGCAGATACACATATAGCTGTCCGCGATGGTGCCAGTGCTCGTCGTAGGCGAACAGGAAGAACTGCCACGCCGGATACGTCCCCATCGGCGATTCCACCGGGCGCGCGATCTCAGCATCGGACATCGAGCGGAAGATTGTCTCAGCGGCGTCGTGGCAACTCGTGGCAAACGTCACCGCATCTCTCACGGTGGCGAGCGCGGCGATCGCCGACGCATTGGCAGGATCCTCAGGATTGGAGCCGTTGGCCGCCTCGATCGTGAACGTCCCATCGCGCGCCGCTTCGGCGATGAGCTTCTCCTGCGCGTAGATGTGAAAGATCAACTCACGCGGCGTGCGCAGACGGGCCCGCGGCCGAAAGTCGAGATCCTGATCCGACAGCGCCGCGATCGCGCGGAGCGTCACGCCGTGAACCATGTTGAAGTAGTCACGACGCGCGAGCAGCAGGTCACGCGTCATTGCGCGGACGGCGCGTTGCCCACCAGCTCGATGTTCAGTCCGCCGGGATCCTTCACGAACACGTTGCGAAGCGTCGGGCTCCAGTTCACGAGCTCCTGGTTGCGCGAGATGACGCGCACGCCGTTGGCCTTCAGGCGTGCGAGCAGATCACCGATCGCGGCGACGCGGATCGCCATCCCCGACGCACCGGGGTCAGGCACGCGCAGCGAGAATGGCTTGCGCGCCACGCCCTTGAATTCGATCATCGCGATGCGCGCCTTGCTGCCGGGCACGACACCATTTACCGAGCGGAACGATGCGCCCTTCGGCACGCCCATCAGATCCAGGATCGCGGGATCGGTTGAGAACGCGCGGTCACCGGTCAGCTCAAAGCCGAGCAAGCCGTGCCAGAACTTCATGGCCGCGTCCATGTCTTCGACGGTGAGACCCATGATCGCGCCCACCACGTTGCCCGTTGCCGGTGCGTCAGCCGGCGCCTGCGCCTGCACGGCCTCGACGATGTATCCGTCCGGATCGCGGAACATGAAGGCTTTCACGTTGCCGATCGGCGTCGAGACGGCGACCGGGGCTTTCGACGTCGTGAGGATTGGCGCACCGAGCTTTCGCACGGCAGCGACAACCGGCTCGAGATCGCGTACCAGGATCTTCATGTGCGGCGCACCCGGATCCCAGATCTGCGGCTGCGCCGGCGTGCGTGTGACACCCGAGAACTCGGTCAGCTCGAAATTGAAGCCCTGACCGGGCAGCGTCAGCATCGACACCTTCAAACTCACGCCGGGTGAATCCGTGAGGATCGGCACGGCCTCATTGGCGAAGGGACGCACTTGACCCATCACCCCGAAGACCTCGGTGTAGAACGCCAGCGTCTTCTCGACGACGTTGGTGGCGTGAATCGCGTGCATGAAGCCGACGGTGGCAGAGCCGGCCGGGGCCGGCGTTGGTGCCGGTGCCTGCGCGAACGTGGCCACTCCCACCGCGAGCAAGATGCCAACAATCGCATTCATTCGTGCGCGCATCATGAAACCTCTTATCTGCGAAACGGACGCCAGGCCGCGGCCCCGACGCCCAAACGCGTGATTTTCATTCGCGGCGGATTGTACGCGATCGCCTCCCGCGCGGATCGGCTTACACAAATTGGGGATGAGACAGTCTCCCGGATTGGCGGGGGATCTGGCATATTGGAGGGCGGTCAGAAATGAGCAGGAGACTGCTGGGGCTCACTGCGTGTCTGTGGCTGGCGTATGTCGCATTCGCCGCCGGCCTGCAGACCTCTGTTCAGTCGCGTCCACCCGCGCTGCGCGAGGACCTCCCATCGGGGGCTTCGAGCGCACCGCTTGCCGCCGATCCCGCCCCGTATCGCGCCACACTCGATCAGTACTGCGTGACGTGTCACAGCACTCGCCTGAAGAGCGGCGGGCTGGTCCTCGAGGGCACAGACCTGACACATCTCGCCAACGACGCCGAGATCTGGGAGAAGGTGGTGCGCAAGGTGCGCGCCGGCGTGATGCCGCCGCAAGGCGCGCGACAGCCCGACTCCGCGACAACCCATGCACTCATCGCGTGGCTCGAGTCGGGTCTCGACGCTGCCGCCGCGGCGCAACCGGATCCCGGTCGCCCGTTGCTGCACCGACTCAACCGCGCTGAATACAAGAACGCGATTCGCGACCTGCTTCGGCTCGACGTCGACGTGACCACACTGTTGCCACCGGACGATTCGGCGTACGGCTTCGACAACGTGTCGGACGTGCTCGGTGTGTCGCCGTCGCTGCAGGAGCGGTACCTCGCCGCCGCCGCGCGGATCAGCAAGCTCGCCGTCGGCGATCGAAACATGCGCGCCGGCAGCGATACCTATCGCGTGGCCCAGGATCTGTCACAGAACCAGCACATCGAAGGACTGCCGCTCGGCACCGTCGGCGGGCTCAGCGTGCAGCAGATGTTCCCGCTCGACGCCGAATACGAGTTCCGCACACAGCTCTATCGCACGAACCTCAACATCGTGCGCGGCCTGCAGTATCCCAACGATTTCGAGATCGCTATCGATGGCAAGCCCGTGCACCACGTCACGATTGGCGGCATGGACGATCTGGCGGCGATGTACGACAAGCCGACCGACACGGGCGACGCCGTGGAGCTGCGCATGCGCGTCCGCGTCAAGGTCCCCGCAGGTCCACACACCGTCACTGCGACCTTCATCGAGAACCTGTCGGTGAAGGACACATGGCGGCTGCAGCCGTTCTTGCGCAGCTCGGCCGATAACTTCGACTGGGCCGGCCGGCCGCACATCCAGACCTTCACGATCACTGGACCGTTCAATGCCACCGGCGTCGGCCGCACACCGAGCCGCGACGAGATCTTCACGTGCCGGCCGTCTCGTCGTAACTCGCCAGACATCAGGGCGAGCGAAGACGCATGCGCCGGGAAGATCCTCGGTCGGCTGGCCAGACGCGCATATCGGCAGCCGGTCACGAAGGTCGAACTCGATCCGATTCTCGCGTTCTACGTCGAGGCACGGAAGCACGGGAACTTCGATGCCGGTATCCAGCGCGGTCTCGAGCGCATCCTGGCGAGCCCACGCTTCGTGTTCCGAATCGAGCAGGATCCACCCAACGCGAAACCGAATACTCCATATCGTCTCGCCGATATCGATCTCGCCTCGCGGCTCTCCTTCTTCCTGTGGAGCAGCATCCCGGACGACGAGTTGTTGCGGCTGGCGACGCAGCGCAAGCTGAGCGATGCCGCTGTCCTCGAGCGGCAAGTGAAGCGCATGCTCGCCGATCCCAAATCGAGCGCGTTAGTGACCAACTTCGCCGGTCAGTGGCTGCACCTGCGCAACGTGCGATCGGTCCAGCCGAACTCCGACGAGTTCCCCGACTTCGACGACAATCTGCGTCAGGCCTTCCGCCGCGAAACCGAACTGCTCTTCGACAGCATCGTCCGCGAGGATCGCAACGTGCTCGATCTCCTGCGCGCCGACTACACCTTCGTGAACGAACGGCTCGCCCGTCATTACGGCATCCCCGATGTGTATGGCAGCCGCTTCCGTCGCGTGCCGGTGCCGAGCGATGCGCGTCGCGGGCTGCTGGGACAAGGCAGCGTCCTCGCGGTGACGTCGCACGCCGAACGCACGTCGCCGGTGCTTCGCGGCAAGTGGGTGCTCGAGAACATCATCGGTCTGCCGGTGCCGCCGCCACCGGGCGATGTGCCGCAGTTGAAGGGCAACGAAGAAGGACAGAAACCGAAGACGCTGCGCGAACAGATGGCCGAGCATCGCACCAGTCCGACGTGTGCGACCTGTCACAAGGTGATGGATCCGGTCGGTCTGGCGCTCGAGAACTTCGACGCCGTTGGCGCGTGGCGCACGCACGACGCGGGCAGCCCCATCGATGCGTCCGGAAATCTGGCCGACGGCAAGGCGATCGACGGCGTCGTCACGTTGCGCGAAGCCATTCTCGCCCGTCCCGATGTCTTCGTCGGAACAATGACCGAGAAGCTGATGACGTATGCGCTCGGCCGCGGCGTGGATGCGCACGAC
>DATCXH010000359.1:0-4146 GCA_036565925.1 Vicinamibacterales bacterium | reverse complement strand
TGCTTGGCCGCCACGGCGATATCCGGGTCGGCGAGCGCCAGCAGGACCTGCGTAAAGCCGTCGGCCGCAATCTTCATCTCCCCGCGATCGAACGCGGCCTTGGCGATGACATAGCGCTCCTGAATGAGCGCGGGGAGAAGTCGTTTGCGCGCGTCGCTGAAGATGGTGCGCAGTCGCGGCGGCACTTCGTCCATGTTCGGCCGATAGAGCGGATCGCGCGCCACCATCGCGTCGATGGCCTTGTTGGCCTCATCGTTGTTGCCGATGGCCACGAGACACAACGTCCGGTACAACTCGAGGGACTGACGCTCCTGCGGCGAGGGACTGGACGCCAGCAGCGTGTTCAACATCGTCAACGCGCTGCGGTAGTCGGCGGAGGCATAGAGCTGACGAGCGTTCGCTAACGATTCCTGGGCGGCACTCGGGCTTGACGCTGCCAGGATAACCGCGAACGTGAACGTGGCTATGACGGGATGGGTGTGTCGCGTCATTTCGACCTCAGATCGACTCCAACTTTCACTGGCTCACCAACGCTGACGGTCACCGACATGCGGCGTTCGCCGAGTTCAGGATGACGGAAGATAACCTCGTGTGCGCCGATCGGCACCGCAAAGTTGCCAATCGGGGTCTCGCCAACTCGGGTGTTGTCAACAAACACTTCCGCCCAGGGAATCGCATTGATGGCCATCGCACCGCGCGGCCACGTGGGCTTCAGCGTGAGCGTCTGCCCCGCGCTTACCTGCACGGTTCGCCGTTCGCGATACCCGAGTGGGGTGTTGACGAACTCCAGATCATGGCGTCCGACCGGCAGCATGATGCGTTCGAGCTCGGTGCTGCCGACGATGCGGCCGCCCTCCAAGACTTGTACGTCTGCGGGGGCGTCGAGGCGGATCCAGCCGGCGGTGCTGGCTTTGCTTGCGGCGGTACCAAGTGAGACGACCAGCGACGCGGTGCGTCCGTTTTCGATGATCACGCGCTCGGTCTGCGTGCCCGTCTCGTTCTGCATCACCACCGTGTGCGTGCCCGGCGCGAGATCGGGAACACTCACCGGCGATCGTCCGACGTAATTGCCATCGACAGTCACCGCGGCGCCGAGAGGTTCGGTGCGCACCAGCAATTCGCCGGTCGCTGTCGCACCGGCTCGCGCGAACTCGAAGTACTGCGACACCTGACCGCCCGCGGTCAGCGTGATCGGAATGCGGCGACGCTCGGTATCGGTTCTCAACTCGATGACATGTTCACCAGGCGGTAACTGCACCCCGAGAGGCGTGACGCCATGGGCTTGGCCATCGACGAACACCGCGATTCCCGCTGGGGATGTGCCGACAGACAGCGAACCGGTGGCAGTCGTCGCGCCACCTCGGGACCAGAGGAACGCCGCAATCGCGCCAACCAGGAGCACCACGCCAACTGCCGCAGCGATGAGGCGATATCGGTGCGGCAGCAAGACCGGAGTTGCCCCACGGCGCTCTTCGGCGTGCTTCGGAATCGTTCTGATCACTTCCGGTGGCGGCGGCGCCACCTCTGGCTCGGTCAGCGGAATGCTTGGCTCGACAAACGGAACATCCACATCCTGAGCAGCGGCGGGCAGGGACGATTCGGGTGTCGGTTCCGATACTGGCGCCGGTTCGGGTTCAACAACCGCGGCCGCGGGTTCGGGATCGGCGACCGACTGTGCGGTCTCGACGGTGTCTTGCGGTTTATCGGAAGTCGGTGACGTGCTCGTCCGTCGCGGCGGATAGCGGGCGAGGAACGCCTTCATGGCCTCGAGTCTTGGTCCGAGGTCCGGTTCGACTGACGTGTCCGTCGACGCGTAGCGCGCGAGGAAGACGTGCAGAGCGCCCAGTTCGGCCACCGGGTTCTCGACGCCGAACGCCTCCTCGAGCCCAATCCGCGCATCGGTTGGCGATGCGAACGATTCCCATTGATCGAGCTGCAATGCCTGCAGCAGCCAGTCGCGCACGCTCTCGGGCAGCGGCTCCGCCGTGCCTGCGAATGTCCGCAGCGTCGCAGCGTGTATGAGATCAGTGAGCCGCTCGGGATAATCCTCGGGTGTCAGCGGACGGCCAAGGATCAATGAGAGCGCAACGGCGCCGATCTGGGTGACGTCGGTCCGTGCGTCGAACACCGGTGTCCCGACGGTGCCCGGCAAGGCGACGGCCAGTTCACGCCAGTAGCGCGCCCGTGTATGACCCAATTGCTCGAGGGCCGCGCCGAGCACGTATTCGACGATCATCAGACGGCCGCTCGGCGTCACAACCAGGCGCTCGGGAGCGATGGCACCGTTGCCGACATCGGGTGCGGTGCCATGCAGCGCCGCCGCAGCCGTGACCAGCTGACGCACCAGACTGCGAACCGCAGTGAATTCCAGCGGAATTCCGCGCTTCTGTGACTCCGCGAGCATCGTCGAGAGACGGATGCCGGCGACATAGTCGGAGGTGACGAGCAGCGCCGACGTTCGGCGATCGAGTTCAATCGATCGGACGCGTCCGTACGACTCGTGTCGGAACCCGGCGAGACGAGCCGTGCGTTCGCGCAACGCGAAATCGAAGGACGACACCGAACTGAGTACTGAACTCAGTTTCAGAACTTCGAGCGGTTCGCTGACGGTGCCGACGGCGTACCGTCGCTCACCGAGGCCGTCCTCGAAGGTCAGTTGCGTCGGTTGTGGTGAAGAGACAGGAATCCCTACAACTGCGGCATCCATAATGTTCTTTCTGATGTGGGCCGCACTGCCAAGGTGCGTGCATATGCTACCACTTCACGAGCCGAAGTTTGCCTCGAAACATGTCGGGCGAGTGTCCGAAAAGATATCGGATCCTTCGTGTCGATTTCACGTGCAGCTCATCCGTACTCGAGCTGCCTCATTGTGCCGTTATCGAGTGAGCGATCTTCTATGACCTACGAGCTGCCTGCAATCGGAAAACCACCCGATGGTCCACCGCTGGAGAAGATCGTTGTCGAAGAACACTTCGACGCACTCGGCACCGGCGCGCAGCGCGTCGACGCCGCAAGCGCCGACCTCCAGTCACTCGTGAAGACGATGGACTATAACGCCGGATGGATGACCAGCGTGAATCAACGGCTGCGCGATTTCGGGAACCATCGGCTGACTGGCATGGACGCGAGCGGTATCAGCGTGTCCATCCTCTCGCACACTGTTCCCGGTGTGCAGGGCATCGCTGATCCGAACGCGGCGACGACCGCAGCACGCGAGATCAACGATCGTCTCGCGTTGGAGATCAGCAGACAGCCCACACGTTATGCCGGGTTCGCCAGTATTGCCCTCCAGGATCCAGCGTCCGCGCCGCTCGAACTCGAACGCGCGGTCACTCGGCTCGGATTGAAAGGGGCAATGATCAATGGCTACACGAACACGCGTGACCCGCAACGAGTCGAGTATCTCGACGACCCGAAATTCCTGCCGTTCTGGGAGGCGGCTGCGGCGCTCGGCGTCCCCATCTATCTCCATCCGCGGCCGGCACTCGATCAGCGCATCTACGAAGGCCATAGCGAGCTGATTGGTGCGACATGGGGATTTGCGCCAGAGGCCGCAACACACGCCCTCCGACTGATCTACAGCGGACTGTTCGATCGGTTTCCGATGCTGACCGTCATCCTCGGTCACCTCGGCGAGACGCTGCCGTATTTCTCGTGGCGCATTCAACACTGTTTCGAATACAACCCTTCGAACAAGCGGGTGCAGCGCCGTCTCCAGGACTATCTGTGCGACAACTTCTATGTCTCGACGAGCGGTATCTTCAGCGACCAGGCACTGATTGGCGCGATGCTGACCATCGGGGCAGACCGCATCCTGTTCGCGTGCGATTATCCGTATGAGGTGATGGAGCCGGCGGCGCGTTGGATCGAGCGCGCGGCGATCAGTGAAGGGGATAGAAGAAAAATAGCCGCCGGTAATGCGCGGCGGCTATTCAAGATCCCGTAGGGCCGGTCCGTTGGGACCGGCCTGATTATTGACCCGTGTCGCAGGCTTCGGTGATGCAGATCGACTCGAGCGTGCGGCCCATCGGCGGCGCCTCGAATCCCGCCTGCTTCATCAGCTTGCGCAACAGCTCGCCGGTCTCCGGATGCCCGATGGCCGACTGCACGCCAACCCGCACCAGGCCGTCGGCGTAGTCCACCGGT
>DATCXH010000651.1:0-21100 GCA_036565925.1 Vicinamibacterales bacterium | reverse complement strand
TCGACGGCCGTGATGCCGAGCTGCTGCAGATACTTGACGGTCGTCGGGTGCCCGAGGCCGGCATAGGTGCCGCGGATCTCGGGCGGCAGATCGTCGCGCATCTTGGTGAAGCCCTTGACGTGCAGTTCGTAGATCACGCTGCGATGCAGCGGATGCCGCGGTGGTGAATCCGGACGAGACCATTTCTCTTTCGGATCGATGACGACCGAGCGCGGCACGAAGGGCGCGCTGTCTTCGGTGTTCCGCTCCATCGTCGCCGATCCGTCGGGGGCGATGACGTGGCCGAAGATGGCCGGCTTGTACTCGATGTCACCAACGATGGCGCGCGCGTACGGATCGAGCAGCAACTTCGACGGATTGCATCGCAGCCCTTCTTCCGGCCGCCAGGGTCCATGCACGCGGTAGCCGTAGCGCTGACCAGGACGAAGCCCGGGCACATAGCCATGCCAGCAGAACGCCGTGCGCTCGGGCAACGTGACAGCAGTTTCGGTGCCCTGTTCATCGAACAGACAGAGATCAACGTGCTCGGCGACTTCCGAGAAGATCGAGAAGTTCACGCCGGCGCCATCGAAGTACGCGCCGAGCGGAAAATGCCTACCAGGCCAGATTGCGGGGGTCATTACGCCTCGGTTCGAAGCGGTCCGCCTTCGCTCGTTGGCTTCGGCGGGACATGCTCAGCGCGAAACAGCCACGCGCAGTTCGCTTGCAGCGTCCACATCCCTTCCGGTGGCAACGGCGCCACGCCGCTGCCGCCGTAGACCGCACGCTCGCTGCACCAGATCATTGTCCACTGGACCTGCCGCGACGCTGGCGCGAGCAGCGGGTGATTCATGCGCAACGTCGTGCGACGGCCGAGATTGACGAGGATCAGCCGTTCATCCGCACCGCTCGAGTATCGCAGCAGCACGACGTCAGCCGTCAACGCTGAAGTCGCCACTTGCGTGGCCGAGGTGCCGAGCCCAGCCAGGACGACGTCAGATCGGCGAAGCGTCAACAAATCGGTGTGAAGCAATCTCGCGTCTTCCGATCCGGGGTGGCCATACCAGTTGATTCGGCACGCGCGAAAGGCGCCTTCGTCGTCCGGATCGGCCATCACTTCGTGCGTCTCGCGATCGGTCAGCGGCGGGAACTGCGAGAGGAACTCGAGGCGCCCCGTGCGGACCGCTTCGGCAAGGTCGCCTTCATGATCAGCGAAGTACGTGAATGGCACCGCGGCGGCACACTCCTGCCCTTGAAAGAGCATCGGGATCTGCGGCCCGAGTAGCAGCAGAGAAACCATCGCCCGCCATCGCGCGGTCTGCGACACTTGATAGAGCCGTACGCCCCGGCCGGTGTTGGCCACCTGATCGTGATTTTCGAGGAAGCAGACGAAGGCGGAACTCGGACATGCGCGCGAGTCGGTCCCGCGCCGCTGCTTCTGCCACGAATACCACTGACCCTGGTACAGGAGATTCCAGCGCGCCATCGCCGCGAACTCACTGGCCGTGCCGTCGTAGTCTGTGCAGTACGCGGCGTTCTGGCCGGTCAGCGCGACAAAGGCGGCGTGATGCCAGTCCTCATTCCAGATGCCATCGAGACCGCCAGGCCCACTCTCACCGTCCTTCAGGAACGCGACATCCTGCGACTCGTTTTCGGCGACGACGAACACGCGACGCGGATGTGCGACTGCCCGCGCATGCCGTGTGAGTTCATGGACGATGTGCTCTGGCGAGCGATCGGGAATCGAGTGGACAGCGTCGAAGCGAAGACCGTCGAAGTGGTACTCCTCGATCCAGTGTCGCACGTTGGCGCGCATGAACGCCCGCACCGGCTCGGACTGCAGACCGTCCACATTGAAGCCGCGCCCCCACTCTGTTTCGTGATCGGCAAAGTATGCGTCGCTGAACTCATGGAGGACGGCCCCGACCGGACCAAGATGGTTGTAGACCACGTCGAGAATCACGGCGATCCCGTGACGATGGGCATCGTTGACGAACACGCGCACATCGTCCGGGGTCCCGTACCCATGGAAAGGGGCGAAGAGAAAGACACCGTCGTAGCCCCATCCGAATCGTCCCGAGAATTCGGCCAGCGGCATGATCTCGAGCGTCGTCACACCGAGGTCGGCCAGACGCTGCAATTCGCCACGGGCCGCCCCCCATGTCCCTGCCGTCGTGAACGTACCGATGTGCATCTCGTAGACAACGTTGCGATGGCGAGGCGGGGCACCGGTCCAATCACCGTCGGTCCATGGAAAGGACGCAGGATCGACAATCGCCGACGGGCCGAAGACACCTTCCGGTTGATAGCGTGAGACCGGGTCAGGGCGAAGACCGTCCTTCGACTTGAACCAGTAGGGCTGTCCCGCGCGAGCGCCCGGAACGGTGACGACAAAGTAGCCGTTGGCCCGCGCGTCCATCGGTATCTCGCGATCCTCCAGCCGAAGCGTCATGACGTCGTGACGCGGCGCCCAGACGGTGAATGTCACCGCATCTGTGGCCACGCGCGCACCGAGATCGACATCGCCGCTTTGAGTGAGCTCCACGCTATCGAGGAACATGCGGGTCTAACGCCATAGTGGATACGCTCAGGTGGTCTGTAGTCGGATGAGGCACCGCAGCACTTCCGCGACACTCCACGCCTGAGCCACGCAGCCTCGCGGCGCGTGTGGTGCCGTCGCGTCGAAGATCTCGCTGATGCTTCCAACGCAGGCCTCATTGAGATGACCGTCGAACGCATCGAGGAGAGTGCGGGCCCCCGATTGGTCGCCTGGATGGACGCGCAGCCATGCGTCGATGTAAGGACCGATCAGCCACGCCCACACGGTGCCCTGGTGATACGCGGCGTCGCGCGCACGAAGATCGCCGAAGTATTGCGCCTTGAAATCCGGGTTGTCCTGATCGAGCGTGCGAAGCCCGAACGGCGTGAGCAGCTTCTCTGTCACGACGTCGAGCACTGCGGACCAACGCGCCTCGTCCAGTATCGGGTAGCGCAGCGAGAACGCGAGGATCTGATTCGGTCGACACGAGGTATCGTCGCCGGCCTCGCCATCGACGATGTCATACAGATAGCCACCGGCGTCGTACCAAAACCGCTGGTTGAACGATTGGCGTGCGCGGTCGGCCACCGCGTCGAGCTCGTGATCGGGGACGTTGAGCGCTCGTCGCCATTCAGCGAGCAAGCGGACCGCGTTGTAAAACAGCGCGTTGATCTCGACCGGCTTTCCGCGCCGAGGGGTCACGACCCAGTCGCCCACCTTTGCATCCATCCACGTCAGCGGCAGGTGCGGATCGCCTTGCGTCAACAACCCGTCGTGATCGACGTGAATGCCGAACAACGTGCCGGCCCGGTGGTGTCGAATGATGTCGTCAAGGGACGGCAGCAGCTCGCGCAACGTCTCCTCGTCTTTCGTCATCGACACGTAGCGGTCGATCGCATGGAAGAACCACATCGTCGCGTCGGCCGTGTGATAGAGGCCGTGCTGATCGCCTTCGGGGAACAGATTCGGAATCAGTCCCTGATTGAGATGCTGCGCGAAGGTCAGCAGCGTGTCACGCGCCTCGGCCGCGCGACCCGTCGCGATCGTGAGGCCCTCGAGGCTGATCATCGTGTCGCGACCCCAGTCGGTAAACCAGTGATAACCGGCAATCACGCTGCGCGCGCGCTCGCCGGCGGCTTTCGCGCGCGCGGTGTCGGCGGTGCGCGTCGCCGGCTTGATCACGAATTGATCGGCGGCGAGCACGAGTTCGGCGGTCAGGCTCCCGGGATCTGGATTGTCGGCGGCGACAAGCAGCCGTGTGCGACGGTCGAGCTCGGTGCCCCAGGCCTCACTCGGTGATAACGCGTCGATGACGCTGAGATGCTCCGTCGACGCGATGAACGTGATCTGCTCGTGTTCGGCGAGATCGACTTTGTAGTACCCCGGGCTCCACGTGCTGCCGTCAGCGGCATACCCACGCTGCTCTTCCAACTCGTAATGGAGATCCTGGGTTTCGGAGTGAACGGTGAACGTGGCCGGGTGATCGCGGACAGCAAAGCGGATGGTCGGTACCGTCTCGCCGGCTTTGACCTCGAGATACCGCTGATGCGCGATCAGGACTGGCTCTTGAGGAACCGTGCGATCTACCGGGGCCTCGTGCGTGCGAATCGAGACCATCGGACGCAGTCCGAAACGAATCATCTCCGGCGCCTTCACGAGCGTGTAGGTGACGAAGATCGAGTTCTGCTCGTTGGGCATGAACAGCCGCTTTTCGAGCACAACGTCCTCGAACGTGTATTGCCAGACCGGCAGGCCACCGACGAGACGAAAATCGCTGACCACGACGGGCGAAGTCTCGTCGCCGCGGCTCAGCCAGCCAACGCGGTGTTGGGAGAGACGGATGCGCTCGTCGAGATGCGCGAGCAGCGCGAGACGTCCCAATGGCGACGGCATCGCTGCGACGAGGAGCGAGTGATATCGGCGCGTCGGGGGACCTGCGAGCGTGCCGGACGCGTAGCCACCCAACCCGTTGGTCACCAGCCACTCGCGACTGATGAGCTCGCGGCGACTCCATACTGCCGTAGGCAGACGCCGCTCGACATCGGCGGCGTCAGATCGAACACTCTCGAGCTTCGACATCGGAACGGAACAACGGAGCGCAAGCTTGATGCCGTCGCTCATCGAGGGCAACGACTACTGGGTCGGCTGCCGGAATGGCACGTCCGATGCGAAGAAACAGCGCGTGAGCACCGATCGCGAGCGCACCATTCCGACCAGTACGTATCGAGTGCAGCTATCGGACCGATTTACGCTCGACGATCTTGCCGCTCAGGTTCCGTACATAGCGCGGTTGGGTATCAGCCATGTGTATCTATCGCCCATTTACACCGCGCGACCGGGCAGCCCTCATGGCTACGACATCGTCGATTATGGCTGCATCAATCGGGTATTGGGCGGTCAAGCCGCGTGGCGAAGACTCACGGACACCTTGCACGCCCACCAGATGGGCGTCGTGCTCGACGTCGTTCCGAATCACATGGCCGCCGATCCCGAGCGCAACGCACTGTGGAGACAGGTCCTTCGTGATGGGCCTTCGAGTTCTGCCGCTCGCTTCTTCGACATCGATTGGCGGCCGTTGACCGGTCTCGTGCGCGACCGGGTGCTTCTGCCGATTCTGGAGGAACCGTATGGCCAGGCGCTGATGAAGGGCGTGGTTCAGGTCGAAGGCGACGCGCATGGGTATCACATTCGCTGCGGGTCGCTGAATCTTCCACTTGCGCCATCGACACTGGATGCGCTCATTGCCGGGCAGCCCGTGCAGGAAGCGGTCGAGCACATCAACCGCAACCCAGACCTGCTGCATCAGCTGCTCGAGAAGCAGCATTACCGCGTGGCATATTGGCGGCCGGCGAACGACGAGATCAACTACCGGCGATTCTTCGGGATCAACGAGCTGGTGGCGATCCATGCCGAAGACCCGGAGGTCTTCATGCGAAGCCACGAACTCATTCGTAAGCTTGCCGCCGAGGATGTCGTGCACGGTCTGCGGATCGATCATGTCGATGGGCTGCTCGATCCGCTCGGTTATCTGCGGCAGCTGCGATCAGAGCTCGAATCGGTGTCACCCGCGCAACCGTGGCTGGTGGTTGAGAAAGTGCTCGACCCGTCAGAGCGGCTCGGCACTCATTGGCCAGTTGACGGCACGACCGGCTACGACGCACTCGACGCGCTTAACCGGGTGTTCGTCAGCGGACGGGGCGTTCGCATCCTTCGCCGCTTCTTCCAGCGTCTTGTCGACGAGTCGATCGCATTCCGCGACGAAGCACATCGCAGCAAGCGATTGATGATGCGCGGTGCGCTCCTGAGCGGTGTCACCATCCTGGCGCATGAGCTCAAACGGGTGGCCGATGCTTCGTGGACGACACGCGACATCTCACTCCATTCGCTGCACGAGGCGCTAATCGAATTCATTGCCGCGATGCCGGTTTACCGCACGTATCTGGGCATGGGACAGGATCGCGAGAGCGAACGGCAGATCGTCGCCGAGAGTCTCGAACTGGCCGAACACCGGAATCCAGCGATGGATTCATCGGCGTTCGGGTTCCTGCAGTCGCTTCTCTTCGGCGAACTCGTGGACGATCCGGCACTTGCCGCACGGCGCTCGCTGCTCGTCAAGCGGCTACAGCAGTACACCAGCGGCGTGCACGCGAAGGGCATCGAAGACACCGCCTTCTATCGCGACAACACGCTCCTGGCGTTGAACGAGGTCGGCGCCAACCCGGCCGATCCGTCGCTGAGCATCCGCGAGTTCCACCGGTTCAACGAGCAGCGCGCGAAGAACTGGCCCAACTCGATGACCGCCACCTCCACCCATGACACGAAGCTGAGCGAAGACACGCGGATTCGAATCGCGACGATCAGCGTCTTCGCGCATGAATGGGTCATCGCTGCGCAACGTTGGGTCACGATGAATACGCCCTATCGCCAGGAGAGGGCGGGCCGGGGGTCTTGTCCTGAGCTGCGCGATGAGTACCGGTTTTACCAGGCACTGGTCGGCATGTGGAACGAGGAGGGTGTCGATGCCGAGGGCCGCGTGTCGCAGGACCTGGTCGACCGGCTCGTCGAGTACATGCGAAAGTCCGTGCGTGAGGCCCAGCTCTGTAGCAGCTGGATACGGCCGGACACCAACTACGAAGACGGGCTCACGTGCTTCGTGCGTCGTGTGCTCCTCGATGACGCGTGCAACGAATTCCGGCAATCGGTTGCCGCGTTCGTGCAACTGATCGAGCCGGTCAGCAGCTACCACTCAATCTCACAGCTGGTGCTGAAATGCTTCATGCCAGGCGTACCGGACTTCTATCAGGGCTGCGAAGATTGGCGATTCACGCTCACCGACCCCGACAATCGCCGTCCGGTAGACTTCCACCGCGTTGCGGAACGTCTCGCCCGCAGCTTTGAGTCTTCGCGCAACGCCCGTGATTTGAAGCTGCAGATCACGACAACATTGCTACAGTTTCGCGCCGATCACAAACGGCTGTTGCGCGAGGCGAGCTACCGGCCGTTACGCGTACGCGGCGCGCGGGCAACGTCGGTCGTGGCATTCGAACGACGTGGGGTCAGCTCACGAGTGCTCGTGGTCGTCCCGCGACTTACCGACCGGTCAGCAAGGAACGCCGTTCCTCTTGACGCGGCGTTTTGGGGAGACACCGAAATTCGCCTGCCCAGATCTGACGGCCGTTGGAGTAATCTCCTGGCCGGCGAAGACCTGGACATCAATTGTGGGTGGTGCCGGGTGGCGGAGCTGATGGCGACACGACCATGGGTCGTGCTGTATCACGCACGACTCAAGCCAGGACGTAGCCGTTCGCTGTAGCGCGGAGAAATCCGCGGTCGACGAGCGACGAGAGCACGGACGAGGCTGTCTCGACGTCCACACCGATCAAACGCGCGGTCTGCTGAGTGGTCAGGCGGAGGCCGGGCATTTCTCGGAACTCAGCTGTCAGGCGAACTGCTGGGAGAGAAGTCTTGGGTTCGTGGAATTCGGGAGTTCTAACCATAGGCATCTCGAGTACTTTCATGCACGTTTCATGCTTATGAATAACGCCTCCACAGATCAGCTCTCCGCAACCAACGTCGATCAGGATCTCGTCGAACGGCTGTACGCGCGCTTTGCCTCCGTCTACAACGGGATCTTCGGACCGATCCTGCATGCTGGACGTGTCGAAGCGATGCGCGAGCTTCCGCTCAGACCGGACGACGAAATTCTCGAAGTAGGTATCGGGACGGGATTGACGGCAACCTTGTATCCATCGGATTCCCGGGTCGTGGGAATCGATCTCTCCGAGCCCATGTTGCGCGAGGCGGCCCGTCATGTGGAATCGCGTGGCCGCCAGAATGTTCGGCTGTGGCGAATGGATGCATCGAGCCTCGCGTTCCCCGACGAATCGTTCGACGTGGTGTACGCCGCGTATGTCGTCAGCGTCGTTCCTGACCCGGTTCTCGTGCTCAAGGAAATGCGCCGCGTCTGTCGTTCCGGCGGCCACATCGTTTTGTTGAATCACTTTCTCAGCACAAATCCGATCCTGTCGGCTGTGGAGCGATGGATGTCACCACTCACCGCACGGGCGGGCTTCCGATCGGATCTCGACCTCTCAGTGCTGCTGGATCAAGCGGGACTTGAGCCTCTGTCAGTCAAAAAGGTGAACACGCCCCCGATCTGGTCGCTCGTCCACTGCCGCCGGTAGGACCCGGATCAAGGACCAAGCACGAAGGACCAAGCACCAAGGACAATCCAATTCGCGATCTGCTTCGTAGGTTCCACAGACACACGCTCTGCATGAACGGGGCGCTGGAGGTGGATCGTGAAAGCAATCTGGAGGCTGTCCCTGGCCGCCTGCGCTGTTGCCGCATTGGCGATCACGGCGGTGCAGGCATCGAGTCATCGCGAGGCGCCGCTCATCAGCGCCGACCCACTCGCCGACAATACGGACGTCTACGCGTTCGTCAGTCCGAACTCACCGGACAAGGTCACGTTGATCGCGAACTTCATTCCGTTCGAGGCGCCGTACGGCGGTCCGAACTTCTTCAAGTTCGACGACAACGTGCTGTACGAAATCATGGTCGACAACAACGGCGACGCCGTCGAGGATGTCACGTTTCAGTTCACCTTCCGCACCGACGTGCGCAACCCGAACACGATTCTTTACAACACCGGCCCGATTACCTCACTGAACGACCCGACGTTCAACGTTCGGCAGTTTTACACAGTGAGGCGATTCGATGGACCGCGTCGGCGCGGCCAAGGCACGGTGCTCGCGACGGATCTGCCAACGCCACCCGTGAACGTCGGCTTCCGCTCGACGCCCAACTACGAGGCGCTTGCGGCAGCCGCAGTGCGAGCGTTACCAAACGGCGCTCGAGTATTCGCTGGTCAACGTGACGATCCATTCTTCGTCGACCTGAACGTCTTCGATCTCCTGGCCGTCCCTCCCGCTGACACCAAGAACTTCGATGGGCTCGCAGGGTTCAACGTGCACACCATCGCGATTGAAGTGCCGATTGCGTCGTTGACCGCCAACGGTACGCGTCCATCATCTGCGTCCGATCCCAACGCCGTGATCGGCGTGTGGTCCACGGCAAGCCGACCGTCGGTGACCAGCCGTGGCGGCGGGCAGGAACGCTTCAGCGCGAACTACGTCCAGGTGTCGCGGCTTGGTCATCCGCTCGTCAACGAAGTCGTGATCCCGCGCGGTGTCAAAGACACGTTCAACTCGCTGGAACCGACTGGCGACGCGGCCGCCCTCAAGTACGTCACCGATCCGGAATTGCCGAAGCTGCTCCTGGCGCTCTTCAACATTCAGTCACCCCCGACGCCGAGGAACGATCTGGTCACGATCTTCCTGACCGGCATTCCGAATCTCAATCAGCGACCGGGCGTCACGCCGTCGGAAATGCTTCGACTCAACGTCGCGATCCCCCCGACACCGAATCCGAATCCGCTCGGTGTGCTCGGCGGAGATATCGGCGGTTTCCCCAACGGCCGTCGCCTCATGGATGACGTCGTGGATATCGAGCTGCGCGCAGTCGCAGGCGCGACGCCGCTGACGCCGAACTTCAACAACGGCATCAACGCGCAACTCGGCGACGGCGTCGCCGGTAACGACAAGCCGTTCCTCAGCTCGTTCCCGTTCGTCGCAACGCCGCACGCCGGCAACGTCAACTAGTTGGTGGTTGGTGGTTAGGTCACGCAACAGGACACAGGACCCGTTCGTCATGACTCGCACACTCACAATTCTCGCTTGGGGTCTTGGCGTCATCGTTACGAGTGCCGCTTGCTCGAAGGCGACGACGACCCGGACCACGAGCGTTACGCCGCTGCTCGGCAGCGGTCAGATCTCAACCTCTCGACACGATCTCGCGCGCACGATCGCGACAATGCGAGAGAAAGTCGCGAACGCTCCCAACGATGCGGCGGCAGCCGTGACGCTGGCAGATGCGCTGCTTCGTGAGACACGCGTATCGGGGAACGCGGGTCTCGCAAAGGAGGCTGAGCGGGTGCTGCTCGACGTGTTGAAACACGACAACGATCGTTACGACGCTCGCCGGATGCTCGCCGCGACGTATCTCTCGCAGCACCGCTTCGCGGATGCGCTTCGCGAGTCGGATCGTTGCCGGACAACGCGAGCAGACGACCCGTGGATATGGGGGGTAATCGGCGACGCTCACATCGAGCGTGGCGAGTACGACGCCGCCTTCGCAGCCTTCGATCGGATGGCGGCGCTCAAGCCGACCGCGGCGGCGTATGCGCGCGTGTCGTACGCGCGCGAGCTCCAGGGCGATCTCCCTGGCGCCCTTCGAACCATGCGCATGGCGGCGGAAGCGACGAGCGCACACGATCCGGAGTCGCTGGCGTGGCATCACGCGCAGGTGGGTCAGCTCCATCTGCAGCTGGGTCAACTCGCTGAGGCACGGCGCGAGTTCCTCGCCGCCGCGTATGCATTTCCAGAGCATCCGTTCGCTCAAGCCGGTCTTGCGCGCGTCGCCGAGCGCAGCGGCGACCTTCGCACGGCGCTCGACATCGTCATGGCCATACTGGAGACGAGCCCGACTCCGTCAGACCTCGCGTATTCCGGAGATCTGATGGCGAAGCTTGGTCAGGCAGAGGCCGCCGAACGGCAGTATCGATTAGCGGAAGCGGCGTGGCGAACGGATGCACCGGAGCCGTCGCGTCTTGCGCGCTTCCTCGCCGAGCACGGCCGTCGTCTTGATGAGGCAATCGTTCTCGGCGAGCAGGCCCGCATCGATCGCAACGACATCTTCACCGCCGACGCGTTGGCCTGGGCGTATTTTCAGACCGGCCAGATCGACAAGGCGAGGTCGATGATGGCACTCGCGCTTCGCACCGGGACACGTGACCGCGCCATTCGCGCCCACGCCGCGGCGATCTCACACGCACGCGAAGGTCATGTCCGGCTTGAGCCGGACCAAGGACACCAGGCGCGACGATGAACCGCGCGTGTCATCGAGGGATCGTGTTCGCGTTGCTCGGACTGAGTGGAGCGACGGGCGGTGCGCACACATTGGCGGGCACGATCGTGTCGGTGATCCCCGGTCGAGACAATGAGGTGAACATCACGATTGCCGCGGAGGCCGATCCACTGATTGCAAAGCTCGAGGCGCTCGCCGGCGTTTCAGCATCTGAGCCGCCGACAACCGCTCGCGATCGTCGCGACCGAATCGTCTCGATGTCTTCCACACTGCGCGGGCACATCGATGCGCGCGTCGCCGACTCGCCCCTCGTGCTCGATCTACATGACGTGGTCGTTGACGACACGGCGCAGACCGAAATCCACCTGACCGCACAGATGCCGGCAGCTCGATCGACCTTCACGTGGCGATGCACGTTCATCTTCGGCGCATATCGGCTCTCAACGCGAAGCGGTAATGGGGTAGAGGCGATCGAATGGCTTCAGGGGCCGCAAGCCAGTAAACCGGTCGCGCTTCAGGGATTCAGGACGGGCGGCAATCGTGTCGCTGCCGGCGTCGCGGTGACCGCCCTCGTCGTCTTCCTCATCGGCCGCCGCGCAATCGCAGTGCCGGCTTTAGGTGGGCAAACATCATCGCCTCGCAAACGGAGGCCGATAGCGCGGACACTTGTACGAAAGCGATCAGCCCGTAAGGCGATACTCTGGGGTGGGCCGCCTCGAGGCGGTCCCTAACATCAGCACACGATGCCGGACCATCTCGCCGGGCACGTCACGGTCCTCTTCCTCTACGAAGCCGCCGAGGTCATCGATCTGGCGCAGGTCAGGACGCTGATTGCGCCCACCGAGCAGGCGCGGCTCAGTCCCAAAGCGACGACCCCGTCGTATGTGCAGTATCGCCAGCCGCCGATTACGATCGATGGCGAGGCCATCGGGCTGGGCGACTTACTTGGCTTCCGCGTCCGCTTCAAGCTCTATGACTACGGCGTCGTCTCCATCGCATTAGTGCGTTCGTTGCCGTCGACATGGCCGGAGCTCATCGAACGGGCACTGACCTGGCAAGACGATCCTCGACTCGCGTCAGCGGCGGAAACACTATGCCGCGATCTCGTGAAGCGTCTGTCGCCTGCGATGACCGCGATGCGGACCCAGTTTGTCGCGGAAGACTATCTCGTCTATACGGTGACCGCAGGGCCCGGTGCGACGGCAGATGCGCTGCTCGAGCAGCATGGACACGACATTGCCAGGCTGTTACGCGGCGAGCGCGAGAAGCTGAGCCGTCAAGAGCAAGATGACGTCCTGCGCCAGCGTCTCTCCTACTTCGAGTCCGATCTCGTCGTCGCGACGTGGAATGCCGCATTCGTGTACGACACCGAGAGCGGCGGCCACGCGGCAGTCGAGATCCTCGAGTTCGTCAACTCACAGCTGGTGGAGTTTCGCTATTACGACGAGCTCCTCGATCGCGAGCTCGAACGGATCTATGCCGACCTGCAGCGTCCGGGCTGGTTCAAAGGCTGGTTCGGCCGTCGATATACGCGCTCCGCGCAACAAGTGCACGCGTTGTTCATCGACGTCAACGAGCTCACCGATCGAACCGAGAACGCGCTGAAGTTTGCCGGCGACGTGTACACCGCTCGCGTGTTTACGCTTGCCGGCCAGCGAGTCGGCCTCGACCACTGGAAGGCCAACGTCCGCGACAAGCTCAAAACCCTCGACGACATCTATCGGTTTGCCGTCGAGCAGACGGCAATGGCACGCGGCGAGACGCTCGAGATCATGATCGTATTGATCCTGATCTTCGAGCTCGTGCTGTTCTTTACGGGAATTATGAAGTAGAGGACACCTTCAGGTGACCCCTGCGCCTGAGACGCCCAGTCTACTTGGCGATAGTGACGTAGCGCTCTAGCCGCGCCACTTCTTCCTTGCTGACGTACTTGCCGATCTCGCGACGGAAGCGCTCGATGCCGTCGTAAGGACGATACTCTTTGAACTCGCGCAGCATGCGGTTGCCGAGCCCGGGGATGGTCAGCAGGTCGGCATCGCTTGCCTTGTTCAAATCGAGCGGCACAAACACGTACTGCTCCAGCCGCGCCAGTTCCGCGTCATCCACGTACTTGTCGATCTCGCGGTGAAAGACCGCGAGGAAGGCGTACGGCCGGTACTCGAGAAACTCACGGAGCATGCGATTGCCGACTCCTGGAATCAGCAGGATCTCGTCGCGCGTCGCTTCATTCAGATTCACATGGATGAAGATGCGTCCGTAGAGCGCAGTAATCTGCTCGCGCGTGAGCCCTGCGCCAGTGAGGAACTGGTCCAGCGCCGTGATCGTGAGGAACGGCCGCTTCGCGACCAGACTTTTCGCGATCGCCGGCGTTAGTCCCGGCAGTTTGGCAAGGTCGGCATCGCTGATGGTATTCGCATCGACGATCGTGACGGGTTTGCCGACCTGCGCGTACGCCGTGTGGGCGTAACCAGCCAGGACCGCACTAATCACAAGAACACCGAGAACGCGTGTCATGCCTGCGCCTCCTTCGAGCTGAAACCCGCCGATCGTAATGCCGGATGTCTGTACGTGAAAGCCAATCCTACAATCCCCAGCAACGACATTGACCCGGGCGCGAGCACCGGCGTCGCGCCGGTCAGCGCCTTCGCCATCAGGGACAGACCGGCGCGCGAGGGCGACATCTCCAGCTCGAAAGCGGCGTTTCCTCTGTAATGCAGGATGACACCGACGATGCCACTGGCGACGAAGAGCACCATCAGCAGCCGCAGCGTGCGAATCGCAGCGCCGCGTGGGCTCATCAGCGCCCACAGTGTGACGAGAATCCCCGCACCGAGCAGCGCAAGCGGCGCCAACTGCGTGGGCATTTCGTCGTGACCGATGAGCAGGAGTTCCAGCAATGTGCCGGCACAACCGGCCAAGAGACTCCACAGGAGGATCCTGCGGACGGTGCCGAGCGGTCCGGATTCCACGACCGGACAGTACTACACGTGTTCCGTCCGGCTGAAGCCGGACACTACATGGGATCGGGCTAAAGGTGGGCCTGACGTGCGGGGGCTACGCGCCGTTGTGAATCGAGTCCACCAACTGGCGCCACTGCGCGATGATCTGCGGATTCGCTTCGAGCAGCTCTGCGCCGCACGAGATCGAACCGAGCGCCGTAAACCGTGACCACACCGGCTTCGCGCGGAAGACACCTTCGAATCCAGGAATCGCCATTCTGAACTTGGCTGGAATCGTTTCCGCAGGCGGCAGCTCGAGACGAATGCCGCCGTAGCTGATGTCGATCACACGCGCCGATCGTCGTGCGACGTGGAAGACCAATCCCTTGATCGGCTGCTTGCGCGGCCAACGTCGTTGCGGACCACTCTCGTTCAGCAGTTTCGAAATCTGGTCGGAGATCGCCGACAGATTCAACGGCCCACCCAGATAGACGGCACCTTGCCGTTCGGCGTCGAGGGCAACGACTGGATCGTGAACACGATCGAGAAGAATCGACCGCATCTTCGGGCGCGAGCTCTGGCTCCGAATGACCAGATGAAGACCGTTGAAGCCACCAAGACGAACGTCGGTGATCAGCAGGTCAGGCGCGATCTGATCCAGCTTGCGGATCGCCGGTTCGAAGCCGGGCGCAAAGACAATTTCGTGGCCGCTGTCTTTCAGCAGCCCCATCACAGGCGAGGTCTCGGACCTCATGGCGACAACAAGGATCTGAGCCATGCGCGTGTCTGTGGCCTTAGGGGGTTTCTTTACTGCCGAGCAAGTGACGTACCGCCCGAAAAACCCCAGCACAGCCGCAAAACACGCCCATACGTGTTCGATTGGATTGCAGATTCGTTCGACGAGACACGAGATTGTATTTGCCTCGCCGGCGCGTCGCCTCGGATCCGCGTGCAGCGCGGTAGCCCACCTGCCCCAACGCAACGCTTCGTCGCATCGAAAAAACTGCACGTGACCGTTGGCTCGGATCACGTTGGTCAGAATCTGGCCCACCGCGGCCAATGAATTGGATAATCGAGGGATGCCTCCCCGGGTTCGCTTCGCACCATCGCCAACCGGCTATTTGCACGTCGGCGGCGCACGCACGGCCCTCTTCAATTGGCTTTACGCGCGCCGGCACGGTGGCACGTTCGTGCTGCGCATCGAAGACACCGACGTTGAACGCTCGTCGGCCGACATGGTCACTGGCATCCTCGACGGTTTGCGCTGGCTCGGCCTGACCTGGGACGAAGGCCCCGAAGTTGGCGGGCCGCACGCGCCGTACTTCCAGGCACAGCGCCTCGACATGTATCGCGCTGCCGCTCAGCGCCTCGTCGATGATGGACATGCGTATGCCTGCTTCTGCTCCGCCGAGCGTCTTCGTCAGAAACGCGAGCGTGCCGAGCAACGTGGTGACGCGTGGCAGTACGACCGTACGTGCCTCGGGCTTTCGGCCGATCGTGTGCGCGAGCTCGAAGCGGCCAGCACTCCGCGTGCGATTCGCTTCAAGGTGCCCGCCGGAAACACCGCATTCGATGACGCCGTGCACGGCCGGATCGAATTCGATGGTGCCAACATCGAAGACTTCGTGATCCTGCGATCGGACGACTATCCGACGTATCACCTCTCAGTCGTCGTGGATGATGTCGAGATGGGGATCACGGATGTGATTCGCGGCGACGATCACATCTCGAACACGCCCAAACACGTGCTGCTGTTCCAGGCGCTCGGTGCACCGGTTCCTCGCTTCGCGCATGTTCCGCTGATCCTCGGCAGTGACAAGAAGCGCCTCAGCAAGCGGCACGGCGCGACGTCGGTCACTGAATATCAACGTCAGGGCTATCTGCCCGAGGCGATGGTGAACTTCCTCGCACTGCTCGGTTGGTCACCGGGTGATGATCGCGAGCTGATGACCACAGCGGAGTTGATTGGCAGCTTCTCGCTGGATGGCATCAGTGGCGGCAACGCCGTGTTCAACACCGAAAAACTCGATTGGATGAACGGGCAGTACATCGCGCGAATGCCGATCGCGGATCTCTCGGCGAGCCTGCGGCCGATCTTCGTCGAGAGCGGGCTCGGAGACCAGTCGCTTGTCCGCGACACCGCCTCATTCGATCGACTGCTCGAGTTGCTGCGACCACGGGCCAAGCGGCTGACCGATTTCGTCGAGCAGGCCCGTCCGCTGGTCCTCGATGCGGTGGACTACGAGCCTGACGCGGTCGAAAAGCATCTGTCGTCGCCGGAGCTCGCCGGACACGTGTCGGCACTCGTTGACGCGCTGGCGCAGACAACGCCCTTCGACGAGGCAAACGTGGAAGCCGCGGTGCGCAACACGGCTAGCGCGCGCGGCATCAAGGCCGGCGCGCTGATTCATGCGACACGCGTTGCCGTCACCGGTCGCACCATGAGCCCGGGGTTGTTCGAGTTGCTCGTGTGGCTCGGCCCTGAGCGCACCCGTGCGCGGCTGACGCGCCTGCTGGGATTTCTCGCAACGCGCGTGTAGATGTAGTGTCCGCCTTCAGGCGGACCTGTCGGTGTAGTGTCCGGCTTCAGCCGGACCTCCTGTACCACTTATCCCGCAATTGAACCGCCTCGAGAATCTGCTCGATCGAGTACGCACTTGATCCCGAGTACGGATAGTCCTGGATCCGGGTAACCAGACCGGCCCGAACGGGATTCTCGAGGATGTATCGCGCCACGCTGATCGCTGTCCCACGCTTAATGAATTGCCGGCAGTCTGAATTCTCCGCCTTACCTTCCGCGACAAGGTGCACGTGGTCAGGCATGTAGCAGTACGCGAGAAGTGCGATGTCCTGTTCGGCCGCAGCGCGCTCAATCTGCGTACGAACCGTGACTACTGCATCGTCAGTGACGAAGCATCGCCTGCGCGAGTAGGAGCCGAATGTCAGGAAATACTGTCGTAGACGGAGGTAGTCGAATCCTTTGATGTGTTCCGGCTTGCCTGTGAACATGCCGTGGTAATGGCAAGGGGTGATCCATCCTGGTCCGGCTAAAGGCGGACACTACACCTGCACCACTCGGTTCGCCTGAAGGCGGCCACTACAGAAGTGAATCGATGCGCGCGACGGCTTCGGCCAGACGCCTCTCGTGCGGACCGGATACGAGCAGCACCTGCACACCCATCCTCGACAGCTCGTGTTGAAACCGTTTGTGCATCCACCCGCGGATCGATTCGCCATCGCGGATGTCATCCGGCACGAACGGCGTGTCAACGTCAGTGAGGATGTACAGGTCGTAGCGACGGCCAGCGGCGACAGCGAGCACCTCTGGCGACGGCTGCCCCAGATAGCGCTCATGCCAAATCGAAGTGGCGAATGCATCGGTATCGCAGATCAACACGCGATTGGCGATGCGTTCCAGCGCGTCCTCCATGCGCACCTGCTCCGTGGCGATGAACGTGAACTCGTCGCTGCGCCACAACTCGCCGCGGGGACGACGTGCTTCCGTGTAGAGGCGACCAAACTCCGGCACCCACGTCGTCTGATAGTGCTCCGCCAGCGCGATCGCCAGCGTGGTCTTGCCGGTGGATTCCGCACCGAGGATGACGACGCGCGTCATGCGGCCGCTACGCGCCGTTCGGAGAGATCACGCTGCCAGTCGCGCCAGCCGGCCAGACACATCGCGAAGAACACGACGTACAGCAGGCTGGTGATATAGAGACCTCGCTCAGCGTACAGCCAGACGTAGATCACGTCCGCCACCATCCAGATCAGCCAGTGCTCGATCACTTTGCGCGTCATCAAATACTGCGCTTCGATACTGAGCACCGTCGTCAACGCGTCGAGCAGTGGCGAGGCATCGCCGACGCTGCGCAGATACGGCGCAAACACCGCCGTGGCGGCAATCCCTGCTGCCGTATACGCCACGGCACCCGTCCTGGTGATGCGGGTCACGCCGAGACGCGAGTGTCCTTCGCCGCCAAACAGCCAGCGATACCATCCCAGCAGGCAGATCGCCATGAAGAGGATCTGCAGTGCCATATCGCCATAGAGGCGCTCTCGCAGAAACAGCAGGAACCAGCAGCCCGCGTTGGCCACGCCAAACGGCCAATTCCACGGATTCTGCCGCACGGCGAGCCACACCGACAGCGCGCCCGTCACGAATCCGGCGATCTCGAGCCAATTCATCCTGGTGGCACGTCCAGAAGGACGTGCCCTGGGGTGGACACGTCGAAGGACTCACCCTACGGTATTACGTGGCTGGCGTTGATTGCACGTCCGACTTTCGCACCAGCCGCACGACGAGCCCGATGAGCACCAAGACCGCGACGCTCAGCACGCCCCAGAAGATCTGCGGCGACATCAGCATAGAAGGTGATTCGGGCCTTGACGTCTGCTCGGGCCCTGCCATGACTTCCGTCGCCGCGACACCGGTCAACTGCGGCGCGATGAGTGCCAGGTCGTACTGTGGTGGGCTGAGATCGTCGCGCCCATAGGCGAGACGCAGCGCCGCATCACGCTCGCGAATCAGCCGAAGCCGATACGACGGCAGCAGCAGACGTGGCGGGGCAAGCGGGAGCGCGCTGTTGTCGCCTTCTTCAACCGTGACGAATACTTCTCGGCTCTCGATCGGAGGGATCGTCATCGTGAGCGCAGCAGCCGCTGACTCCTGATCGGCGTGCGCCCACTCGGATGTGGCGAGCGTTTCGAACCATGGATCGCGCCGACGCCGATCGGGGCGATGCTCAACGCCGATCGTCACGTGCCGAGTGAAGACTCGGGCGGACGTGGTCAGAACCACGCGTGCCTGCGGGAGCTGTTCGAGGGGCAAACGCACGCGATATACGCTGAGCGTGCGATCTGACGTCAACGATACGGGACGCGTCGCGACGGGTTCTATCTTCAGATCGAGTGACAACGGCTCGCTCGCACGCTCGACGAGATACGGCACCTGGCGGTTCGAGGTATCGATGACTCGGACATCACCAAATGTCTCACCGCGGCTGTGCGCAAGCACCGCCGCATCCATCGCTACGGTGACAAGTCCGGCCTCGCCAGACGGAATGGGCCGGACGTAACGGAAGCTCGCCGGATCGACAGTCGCGCCGATGGTTGGCAGCGCGGAGGCAACGCTGCTGACCTTCTCACTCTCAACTCGCAGCCTCTCCTCTCCCCACGCCGCTTCCTTCGCATCGGCGATCGACAAGGTCGGCCGCACGGCCTCGAGGTCGTATCGTGGCGCCTTCAACGAAGGATTTCCGTACCGTGCAGTCACACTGTCCGAGTTCGACTCGAAGTAGATCCACGGCAACTCGGCGAACACCGCGGTGATACTGCGGATCTCGCTCGGTGGATTGTTCCCCTCGTCGATGACGAGATCGAGCAATGGCTCCTCCGGCGACGCGATCGGAATCCTGATCGCCGACGCCGTCATCTCGTCTTGCACAACTCGCCTCAACACACTCGCACCGAGTTGTGTGGGCACAACCTGCCCACCCATCAAATGCGGCTCATACACCGTCGCCGAACGCAAGACGCGTGTGCCGGCGATGTCGACGTCGAGCGCGACGATCGGTAGACGCGCCGCTGGCAGACGGACCCGGAACTGGGCGCGACCCGGTTCGCTGGGCCGCCGCTCGAACGTCAGCGCCGTCGTCAGTGGAGGCGGCGGGATCACGTTGCGAACCTCTCGCACCGCCGCGAGTTCAGGCCTGGGCAGGCGACCACTCCGCGTGTCATCCCATGTCAGGCGAATGTACCGATACGCACCGGGTGCGAAGCCCACCTCCGTTTGCACAAGCCGCTCCTGCGGCAGATCGAACATCGTGCCCTCATCGACGAGCAGCGTCCATCGAGTGCGGTCACCGCTGCCTTCGAGTCGGATCCGCTTGAGAAAGGGGCCGGTGATCCCGTCCACGCGGAAGCGATCGGTGACAATCGGCTGACCGAGATCGATTTCGAAGCCGCTGGTCTTCAGCGTCGGCGTCTCGACTGCGGCGACGGCCAAGGTCTTCGCCGATCGCCACACGGGCTGCTCGGGTGGATTGGAGACGAGCAGGTACTGCAACTCCTGTCCGTTCGAATCGAAGAACCGCAGATCGGTGAGCCCGGCGCCGGGCATCACGCGTCCTCGAAATGGACGACCGCCTACGAGCAGCGGAACATCGATCGCAAGACGACGCGGGCCGGCCCCGCCGGTCTGCACGGGACGCTCGTAACGAAACGGTGTCTCCGGCGGCGTCTGCTGCGCGGCTGGCGAGGCCGCGACGATGGCGAGGCCTGCTAACACGTAGAGCGCGCGCATCAGCGCGCGCGGGCATGGGCGACTCATGATTCTTCCTTTGGCGCTTGCAGCACGAACTTCTGCAGCGCTAATGCGACCAACGCCAGCGATATCGCGAGGCCGACGAAGGAGCCCACTTGGGCAAGACCTTCGAGCGATCCCATGTCGTAGAGAAACGCCTTGAACGTAGTGACCGCGATCAACGCGACGGCCGTCATGCGCCCGGGACGACTCTGGAGATAGATGCCCGCAGCCAACATGCCGAGTCCGAAGATCAGCCATCCGAGCGTGTAGGTGAGATCCTGCGCGATGCTCACACCGAACCTGAACGTAATCTCGGGGCCAGTCGCGTAGAAATCAGCGATTTCGATGTTGAGAAGAATGAACAGCAGGATCACGCCTGCCGGCGGCAAGAGCGCGGACGCCCTGGCCCAGTCCCCGGACAAGAGTAAACGGTCGTCGGTGCGCGACAGCCACCACGCCGCGACGAACATCGCAATGGCACAGGTCAGATACGCGTAGAGATACCAATTCAACACCCGCATACCGCGTGGCTCGTAGATGAAGATGGCGGGATTCATCGCGAGACGCACGAACACCACTGAAAACAGCGCCATCGCCCAATAGAGCAACCCGCGATGCGGGATGCGGCGATAGAGCCAGGCGAGCGCCGCACCCTCGAGCGCCCAGCCGATGGTGATCCACTGTTGATTGAGTTGCAGCGGAATCGCGACGGTAGCAAACGCCAACGCCGATGCGGCGACGATGGCGAGACGGCCGAGATCGCGATTGCCGCGTGGCTCGATGCGCAGGAGCGCGCGCAGCAACAGCGCCATGACGATGCCTTCGAACACCGGCACGATGCCAACGACCGACGACAGATTTCCTTGCAACAGCGCCATGCGCGCAGCGAAGAAATAGAAGACGCTACCGCCG